>WFVK01000354.1 GCA_015491705.1 Nitrospirota bacterium
ATATACCGTGCTGAATATTTCCTCAGGGAATCGCAGATAAAGCTTTTCCGGCGGGCTCTCCGGCATGCGGGTGATGGTGTTATGCAACTGTAAGGATAACCTTAATGCGGCATAAACGGGAATGAGAGCCTGCCGCCGATAGTTTGATGCAACTGCAAGTAAACATACAGGAGGTCATAGATGAAAAGATACGAGGGGGAGCTTCAGGCAAAAGGGCTTAAATTTGCAATAATCGCAAGCCGTTTTAATGACTTCATAACAAACAGGCTTCTTGACGGCTCTGTTGACGCACTTCTAAGGCACGGCGCTTCAGAGCAGAACATAGACATAATAAAAGTCCCCGGTTCCTTTGAAATACCACTGGTGGCAAAGAAGGTTGCCGCCGGGAAATCCTATGATGCCGTTATCTGTCTGGGAACGGTCATCAGGGGCGCCACACCTCACTTCGACTATGTCGCCGCTGAAGCGGCCAAGGGAATCGCCGCTGCATCACTGGACACAGGTGTTCCCATAGCATTCGGGGTCCTGACAACGGACACCATTGAGCAGGCCGTTGAAAGGGCGGGGTCAAAGAGCGGCAATAAAGGCTGGGATGCCGCCATGGTGGCGATAGAGATGGCGCAGCTTATGAAAAAGTTGTAAGTGATATATGTTACCCGTTGTCATTAAGAGAGTCTGCTTTTCAACCTTCACCGCCTTATGAAACGACGCCGAGCACGAGAATACGCCCTGCAGATTCTGTTTCAGCTCGAGCTGACGGGCAGTGAAGTGACCGATGAAATCGTGGAAGAATTCTGGGAGGGCAATGACGAGGATGAGGAAGTCAGGGAATTCACCGGCGGCATTGTAAAAACCACCAGGAAAAACCTCCGCGAAATCGACGAGACAATAAAAAGAGCGGCAGAGCACTGGTCGCTTGAGAGAATGGCGGCTATCGACAGGAATATCCTCAGGGCGGCGACGTGCGAGCTCTTATACAGGAGCGACATACCTCCCTCGGTGGTGATAAACGAGGCAATTGAAATAGCAAGGAAATACTCCACAGAGGATTCCGCGCCGTTCATAAACGGGATACTGGACAGGATCGCAAAGGCCGTGCGGCCGGCAAACAGGGGCAAATGAAAAGGGAGAACGATGATACCACGATACTCAAGGCCTGAAATGGCGAAGATATGGGAGCCTGAGAATAAATTCCGGAAATGGCTCGATGTGGAGATTGCAGCCTGTGAGGCATGGGCAAAGCTCGGGGAGATACCGAAAAAGAGCCTTACCGCAATCAAAAAGCGCGCAAAGTTCAACATTAAACGCATAGACAGGATTGAGAAGACAGTAAAGCACGATGTTATTGCATTTCTGACATCCGTTGCCGAAAATGTCGGCCCTGATTCCCGGTACATACACAAGGGACTCACATCCTCGGACATCCTCGACACCGCCCTGGCCATACAGATGCGCGAGGCGGCGGACATAATAATCAGGGATATCAGGGAATTAATGGAAGTCCTGAAAGACAACGCATATAAATACAAGGATACCATCCGGATGGGCAGGAGCCACGGTATCCATGCGGAGCCCACCACATTCGGACTGACATTCGCCCTGTGGTATGAAGAAATGAGGCGCAACCTCGCCCGCATGAAAACCGCTGCGGAGACCATCAGCTACGGTCAGTTCTCAGGGCCTGTGGGGACATTTTCAAGCCTTCCGCCGTTTATTGAAAGGTATGCATGCAGGAAACTCGGTTTAAAACCCGAACCTGTCTCCACACAGATTATCCAGAGAGACAGGCACGCCGAATACATGACCGCCCTCGCCCTGATAGCGGGCGCAATCGAAAAGATGGCGGTGGAGATCAGGCACCTGCAGCGCACGGAGGTGCTCGAGGCTGAGGAGCCCTTTGAAAAAGGGCAGAAAGGCTCATCGGCCATGCCGCACAAACGCAATCCCGTCGGCAGTGAAAACCTCAGCGGCCTTGCGAGGGTCGTACGCTCAAACACCGTAGCCGCGCTGGAGAACATACCATTATGGCATGAGCGCGACATCAGCCATTCCTCGGTTGAAAGGATAATCATCCCGGACAGCACCATACTGATTGACTACATGCTGGCCAGGCTCACGGGCATTCTCAGGGGCCTTCAGGTATATCCGGAGAGGATGAAGGAGAACATCGACAGGAGCTACGGCCTGTTCTGCTCCCAGCGGGTACTTATTAAACTCACGGAAAAGGGGTTGAGCCGTGAGAACGCCTACCGCCTTGTCCAGAAAAGGGCCATGCAGAGCTGGCGGCAGAGAAAACCCTTTATCGACCTGCTCAAAAGGGACAGGCTGATAAAGAAGTATTTATCCATTGAAGAAATAGACAGCCTCTTTGACATGTCGTTTTACACGAAAAATGTGGATTACATATATAAGAGGGTGTTTAAATAGTATCTGTTGCGGGAGCTGATTTTTGAAACTAATCCTGAGCTTGCGTCATTTCGACCAGCGGGAGAAATCTTTATATTGCGACGGGTTAAGATTTCTCACTTCGTTCGAAATGACAGCGGGTTGATCAGATAATGAC
>WFVK01000355.1 GCA_015491705.1 Nitrospirota bacterium
AATCTTTATATTGCGACGAGTTAAGATTTCTCACTTCGTTCGAAATGGCAGCGGGTTGATCAGATAATGACTTTCCGCAACATGAACTAACTATGGTTTTGAATTGCCTCGCCGTAAAGTGAATGCTGTTTTGCCTCCAGAATCTTCACCCTGACAATACTGCCGATGAGGGCACGTTCACCGTAAAAATTGACTATCTTATTTGTCCTTGTCCTTCCGGTCAACCTGTCCCCGTCGGTCGCACTCTTTCCTTCAACGAGGACTTCATAAACCCCTCCTTCCAGAGACTTGTTCTTCCGGGAAGTGACGGCTTCCTGTAATTTCAGGACCATCGACAGCCTCTGCGATTTGACCCTCTCATCCAGGTGTCCCGGCAGCTCAAGCGCCTTTGTCCCGGGTCTCCTTGAATACTTGAATGCAAAGATACCGTCAAATCCTATCTCGTCAAGGGCATCTGCCGTTCGCTGAAAGTCCTCATCTGATTCTCCGGGGAAACCTACGATAATATCAGTAGTTATGGCAATATTATTAATGTTGTTTCTTAGGTCATCTATCTTTCTTTTATAATCTTCATATGTGTAGCCCCTGTTCATTAACTGCAGTATCTTGTCGGAGCCTGACTGAAGAGGAAGGTGCAGGTGTTCACATACTTTCGGCAGGTCCCGCATGGCCTTTATTAACTTTTCCGAGAAGTCACGCGGATGTGAGGTAACAAATCTGATCCGCTCTATGCCGTCAATATCGTGTATCCTGTAAAGAAGTCCGGGGAAATCGCAGCTTTCCCCGGAGAGTTTTTTGCCGTAAGAGTTGACATTCTGTCCCAGAAGGGTCACCTCCCTGAATCCGCCGTCTGCAAGAGATTTAATCTCATCGCAAATGTCTTCAGCCGGCCTGCTTCTCTCCCTTCCCCTTGTATACGGCACAACGCAGTAGGCACAGAAGTTGTCACACCCGTACATTATGGACACCCAGGCCCTGACCTGCCCTTCCCTTTTGACGGGCAGTTTCTTTGTGGAATATTCAGGGTTATACTCTATGGCTGTTGCCCGCCCTTCAGACTGTGAAGTTGCCTCCTGTGCCGCAGCCGGTTCAGGCATTATCCAGGGATAAATGTTGTCAATATTGTCGGGCCCGAAAACAAAATCCACATACGGAAATCTCCTGAACAGGTCTTTTCCCCTCTGCCGGGCGATACACCCGGCAACGGCAATCTTCAGGCGGGGATTCTTTTCCTTCGCCTTTCCGAGCCTGCCCAGTTCACTGAAAAACTTCTGTTCCGCCTTTTCCCTGATACTGCAGGTATTCAGAACGATCACATCGGCATCATCACTGCCACTGCTCTCACAATAGCCGGCCTCTGTTAAGACCCCCGCAATCTTCTCGGAATCATGCATATTCATCTGGCATCCGAAAGTACGGATATGGAAACGGAGACCCGCTTTTCCACAACTCTTTGACTTGTTGGACATTTTGACTCCTGCCCCTCCTGAAAATTTGTAAACCTTCAATCTCCGGAATCAGGGAACATCTTGCGGGGGTTCAATATGCCCCTCGGGTCAAAAACGTTTTTTATCCCCTTCATGAGTTCAATGCTCACATCCGACAGTTCCATATCCACATACTCTTTCTTCGTCAGCCCCACGCCGTGCTCTCCGGATATGGTCCCTTCCAGACTGATGGCCGCTTCAAATATATCCCTCACTGCGCGCCGCGCCCTGCGGTATTCATCTTTATCATTCCTGTCCGTCATTATGTTCACGTGAATATTTCCGTCGCCAGCGTGCCCGAAACTCGCTATTGTCAGGTTATACCTTTCCGAGATCGCCCTCAGCGCACGGAGCATCTCGGGGATCCGTCCGCGCGGGACCACGATGTCCTCATTTATCTTGGTCGGCCTGATACGATAAAGGGCGGGCGATACGGCCCTCCTTGCATCCCATAGTTGCTGTTTTGAGTATATATCATCGGCAACCCTGACATGTGCACCGAGGGCAGTGCATATGGAGGCAATCCTGTCAGCGTCATCCGAGACCGCGGCGTGTGAGCCGTCAACCTCTATCAACAGCAACGCCCCCGCATCAAGCGGCAGCCCGCAGTGACTGTAATTCTCAACTGCAAGGGTTGATTCGCGGTCCATGAATTCAAGGGTGCGCGGGATTATGGCGGAAGATGTGATCCGGTTTACTGCCTGTGCGGCGGCATCTATCTCTGAAAAGGCGCATAAAAGAGTTGCCGTCTCGGCCGGCATGGGCAGGAACTTTAAAAAAATCTTTGTAATAATCGCGAGCGTTCCCTCGGAACCCACTAAAAGCCGCGTAAGGTCATACCCCACCACACCTTTATATGTTTTTCCTCCTGCCGGGACGACCCTTCCGTCCGGAAGGACCGCTTCCAGTCCAAGCACGTAATCCCTGGTCACTCCGTATTTTATCGCCCTTGGTCCGCCGGCGTTTTCAGCTACGTTGCCGCCTAAAGTGCAAAACTTCATGCTTGCAGGATCCGGCGGGTAGAAAAGACCTTTCTCTTCAAGCTTTTCCTGCAGGTGGTAATTAATGACACCGGGCTCGACCACCGCGAGCATATTTTTTTCATCAATGTCGATGATCCTGTTCATTCCCTCGAGCGAGAGGACCACGGTATCACGCAGCGGCACGGCACCGCCGGTCATGCCCGTACCCGCCCCCCTCGGGATGAGCGGAATCCTGTGGTTAAAGGCAAATGCAGCAATTTCAGAGACCTCCTGTGTATTAACAGGCATTACCACCGCGGAGGGAATATCCTCAGTGGAAGAGGCGTCAAACCCGTAACAGAAAAGGTCCTCCCTCTCCGTCAGCACCCTGCCCGGCAGCATATCTCCGATTTTTTTCCTGAATAATCCGAACATCCGTATATAATTATACCAGTATGTGACGTGGTTTTACCGCCATAGTTCAAAAAAAGAGCTGCCTGAAAAAACAGGCAGCTCTTTTTTTGTGATTCGAACTTTTTAAATGTGCCGACTAAACTGTTCTGCGTCTGGCATAAAGGGCGGCCCCGATCAATCCGGAACCCAGGAGCATTAAGGTGCCCGGTTCGGGAACCGGTGCTATGCCGTCGTAACTGGCAGTTTCGGTTGATGCCGAAAGAGTAAATCCCGGAGCGACCGACCAGTTGATATTGACATCCTGCCAGTAACCATCGATGCCCAGATTTAACAGCTCGGTACCCGACGGCTGTTGAGCCTGATCTGGAGTCATATAGCCGGAAAAATCCATTATAACGCTGTAGCTATTGTCACCCAAGTCACCACTCAGGGTATACAGAGTGTCTCCAGGTGTATAGCTCTGGGTGTTGTCAGCATCATAATACAGTGCAAAATCAACAATATCACCGCCGTTTAATCCCAGCGCCGTGGATACCAGTGCGGTACCGAGGTCGTTAAACGATGAACCGTAGTTAAGATAGTACCCGAGTCCATATCCCGATGTTGTATTAAGATTGGTAAGTGTTACCGTGGTGTTAGCGTCTCCTGATCCGTCAATCATCAGTAACGGCGTGCCGACGTCAAGTGTTAAGGCAGATGCACCTGCTGCACTCAACAGAAACATCACTGTCACTGCCGCAAAAAGGATAAGAACTGCTTTTTTCATGTTTGCTGCCTCCTCATTCTGTTTATAATTGTATACCGCTTTTCATGCTCAATAGTGCCTATAACAAGCAAGTTTTATGCCGTACCTCACAAATAATCCCTAACCTATTGAATAGAAAGGGAAACTCACCTGTTATGCAATTTCTGCCGGTCTGGATCAGCTAACGATAGTGTAAGCAATTTTGACAAATATTTTGATGGGGAAGGATGGAAAAGATAAAAAATCAGTAGGCATCAGGGCATAATAGCTTGAATTTAAAGATAAAAATTTCCCTGATTCAATAATATGCTGAAGTGTAAAAATTTTTACAAAAGTAAAAAAATCCGACACTCTTCCGGCGAACTCCGCAGCCTCCTGAGATTGCTTCGCTTCCCCGCAATGACATTGCAGGTTTTTTTGCTGCCGTCATCGCGGGGAACCTTAGTTAGTATCTGTTGCGGAAAGTCACATTATCTGATCAACCCGCTGTCATTTCGAACGAAGTGAGAAATCTTAACCCGTCGCAATATAAAGATTTTTCCCGCTGGTCGAAATGACGCAAGCTCAAGGGTTGGCGACTGCAGTATCAACCGGCAGATCAAAATCAAGGTAACCGGTGATATTTTTAACAAGGGCATAGTTGAAAGGCTGTGAGGTTTCCC
>WFVK01000356.1 GCA_015491705.1 Nitrospirota bacterium
ATAATAAATATTTAAGGGTTAGCTTGACTATAATTTAGTAATTAATTGTAAGTTCTTCCCGCAGGTTGTTTTCATAAATTAAAGACCAACTGCACGGGGGCGGAATGACCAGACACGCATTGCTGAAAGAGCTTAATCAACAGCAGAAAGACGCCGTAATCCACAACACCGGGCCGCTGCTTGTCCTCGCCGGCGCAGGAAGCGGCAAGACAAAGGTGATCACCCACAGGTTTGCGTATCTTGCCACGGCACACAAGGTTTCTCCTTCATCCATCCTTGCCATGACCTTTACAAACAAGGCCGCGGAGGAGATGAAGACAAGAATCGCAGATCTCACCGGCAGGAGCACAAACGGCCTTTGGATCGGCACGTTCCACTCCCTCTCCGCCCGCATCCTGAGAAGGGACATCGACAGGCTCGGATACGGAAGGGATTTCTGCATTTATGACGACGGCGACTCAGGGAGTCTCATACGTTCGATCCTGAAGGAATTCAAGATACACGAGGCCCTGTACAAGGGCATACTGTCGAAGATATCATCCCTCAAGGCATCGCTCGTAGGGCCCGAGGAACTCCTCGCCAATGAAGACAGTTACGGCTTTGATGAAAAGTTCGCCAGGGTTTACGTGCAGTACCAGGAGGAACTGAAGAGAAACAACGCCCTTGATTTCGACGACCTGATAATGTGCACTGTAAGGCTCTGTGAAGAGCATCCCGATATCCTGAGGAAATACCAGGAAGCCTTCTCGCACATAATGATTGATGAATTCCAGGATACAAACGCCTCGCAGTACCGGCTCTCGAGGCTCCTTGCAGCAGCGCACGAGAACATCTGTGTTGTGGGTGACGACGACCAGAGCATTTACAAATTCAGGGGCGCTGAGGTAAGGAACATTCATCTTTTCCGGAATGATTTTAAGAAAACAAAGATTATAAGGCTTGAACAGAACTACAGGTCTACACAGAACATACTGGATATGGCGGACAGCGTAATCTCGCGCAGCCAGGACAGGATGCCCAAGAAGCTATGGACCGACAGGGGCAGGGGCGAGAAGATATATTACTGCACGACAATCAACGAGAAAGAAGAGGCGCGCTATATAGCGCAGTCAATCAAGGAGCTTTACCTCAAGGGCAAATACTCCTACAGGGATATAGCCGTGCTTTACAGGGTAAATCAGCAGTCCCGCGTCATTGAAGAGGCAATGAGGGAACACGGCCAGCCCTACCGCATATTCGGCGGCATAAGTTTTTACCAGAGGAAAGAGGTCAAGGACATTATCTCCTATCTTAAGGTCATCGCCAACCCTGATGACTCCGTAAGTCTCAGGAGGATCATCAACTGCCCCCCGCGGCAGATCGGCGCCACCACTGTTGCAAGGGTGGAGAACGAGGCGCGCAAAAGGGAAGAGAGCCTTTATATGACCATGAAACATATCGTCACGAGCAACGGCTACACTGCTTCATTAAAAGACAAGATATACGGCTTTGTGGGGATTATCGACGAGCTGATCGCGGTCAGGGACGCGGACCTGCAGGAGCTTATGAGGATGGTCTTTGAGAAGACGGGGTACCTCGAATGGGCGGGGGAAGAAAGGGCCGCCAATCTGATGGAACTGGCAGGTTCGGCAGCCGGCAAGGACCTCAGGGGGTTTCTCGACACTGCATCGCTGTTCAGCGGCCTGGATGAAGAAACTCATGATGAAGATGCCGTCTCCCTCATGACGCTTCACAGCGCCAAGGGCCTTGAGTTTCCGGTGGTCTTCATCGCCGGAATCGAGGACGGGCTCATGCCGCATTTCCATGCAGTCAAGGACCCTGATGAGCTCGAGGAAGAGCGCAGGCTCTTTTATGTAGGCATTACAAGGGCACAGGATATGCTTGTCATGTCCGCCGCCAGAAAGCGCAGGCTCTACACGACCGTGCAGGAACAGCAGCCGTCGAGGTTTCTTGCAGATATACCGCAGGGATGCTATCACTGCATCGAGAAGCGGCCGAGGGCGGATGCGGTTGCAACATCCCCGGTCAAGGTGCCCCTGAGCCTGATGAATACATCCCCCTTTGCCGCAGGGGCGAGGGTCAAGCATCCGAAATGGGGGATCGGGGTCGTCCGGGACAGCTACGGCGAGACCGATGACGTAAAGGTCATGGTGAATTTCTCCTCCGTGGGAATAAAGAGGCTTTCCCTCAAGTTCGCAAACCTGGAGAAGATATGATGGACATCGACCACGTCGCCCTGCTTGCGCGGCTTAAACTGACCGACATGGAAAAAGAGATTTTTTCAGAACAGGTTGTCAATATAATCAGATACATAGACAAATTAAATGAACTTGATACCTCCGGTATAGAGCCCACCGCACATGTGCTCCCCATGAAAAACATCTTCAGGGAAGACAGAGTACGGCCTTCCCTGCCCCGTGACAGCGCCCTGCAGAATGCCCCTGAAAGGGACGGCGGCTTTTACAGGGTCCCCAAAATTATTGAATAGGGCGCATTGATTTGTTGTCCTGAAATCAGATAATATAATCTGTTTGCCCCGGATTCTTGATGAGAAGGAGTTTATGATGTTGAGATGCATGCTTAGGGCCAAAATTCACCAGGCGACTGTCACTGATTCCGACATAGCCTATGAGGGAAGCCTGACGGTTGATGAAAAACTGCTTGACGCCGCGGGCATACGTCCCTACGAGCAGGTGATGGTCAGCAATATGAACAACGGCGAGCGCTTTGAGACATACGTGATCCCCGGAAAGAGGGATTCGGGCGTTATCTGTCTCAACGGCCCTGCTGCAAGAAAGGGCACAAAGGGGGATGTGATCGTTATCTTCGCCTATTCATACTATGATGAAAAAGAGACAGGGGATTTTTCCCCGGTGATCATACGGCTGGACGGGAAAAACAGGATAATCGGCTGACCCTTAAGCCTCCGGCCTTCCGGCAACGGCATGATATCCCTGAAAACTGCCCCGCACATATGCCGGCATCTATCCCAGGGGTGATTTTTGAGTTCCGATTGGTCATTTTCATAGTTCCGCCACCCTGATACTCCCCCTCGGGGGCAAGGGGACAAAGGATGGCTCCTACGCCATTCTTGCTTAAATAACGTCAAAAAGTATATTATTTCATTAATCCTGCACCGCAAGGGAGGTGAGACGGAATGCCTGTGGTGAAGGTCAAGGCAAACGAGTCTTTTGAAAATGCTCTCCGCAAATTCAAAAAGCAGTGTGAACGGGAAGGGATCATCTCCGAGGTGAAAAAGAGAGAGCATTATGATAAACCAAGTGTAAAAAGAAAAAAGAAGGCCTTAGCAGCCAGGAAAAAAGTCGCTAAAAAACTCAGGATGATGTCATCGAGGTAGGGAAATGTCCATATCCGCAAGAATCGAAGATGATCTCAGGAATGCCCTGAAGTCAGGAGATAAAAACAGGGTCTCCGTGCTGAGGATGATCAAATCGGCCGTTAAGAACAGGGCGATTGAGAAAGGGGAGCCTCCCACTGATGAGGATGTTCAGGCGGTGCTGATGTCTTTTGCGAAAAAGGCAAACGAGTCCATCGGCCAGTTCTCAAAGGCCGGCAGGACGGACCTCGCCGAAAAGGAACAGGCCGAGCTGGCCGTTGTCCGCCAGTACCTGCCGGAGCAGCTCGGTGAAGACCGTATCCGGGAAATCGTCAGGGAGACAATCGATGAAACAGGGGCGGCGGGCGTCAGAGACATGGGCAGGGTGATGAAAGCCGTTATGGCAAAGATCAGAGGGCAGGCTGACGGCAGGCTTGTCAACAATATCGTCAGGAAGATGCTGGAGGCGTAAATGAAACTGAAGAAGCTTTACGACACTGTTGTTGCAAAGGGTATCGAGGCGGATCCGCGCGGCAGGGAGGCCGTTCTGAAATCACTGGAGAAAAAGAAAAAGGCCTACGAGGAAATGAAAGAAGAGGACAGGGAGTTCTTTGATACAGAGAGCCTGACCAATCCGTATGCGGACACGAGAATACTTTACGGGACAGGCGAGGAGGAAATCGGGACCGTTCTTGTAGGCATTGACATGGAGATGGGGGAAATCCTTCTTGCCGACAGGCTGTCCCAGAAAGGGCGGAAGATCGATCTTGTAATAGCCCACCATCCCGAGGGAAAAGCATATGCCAATTTTTACGAGGTCATGCATATGCAGGCCGGCATACTCAAAAAGTTCGGCGTGCCCATAAACATTGCGGAAGACCTTCTTGAGGGCAGGATCAAAGAGGTACAGAGAAGGCTTGCGCCGGTAAACCATACAAGGGCCTCGGACATGGCCCGGCTGCTTGATATACCGTTCATGTGCATGCATACTCCCGCGGACAACATGGTGGCAGGCTATCTCCAGAAGACCTTCGACGAAAAGGCGCCTGATACACTCGGGGACATACTGAAAATTCTGAAAGAAATCCCGGAGTACCGCGAGGCGGCGAAAAACAATGCAGGCCCGCATATCCTGCTTGGTTCAGCGGGCAGGAGCGCGGGAAAGATATTCGTCGACATGACAGGGGGCACGGAGGGGGCGAAGGATATCTTCGAGAGCATCGCCAATTCCGGGATAAACACGATTGTGGCAATGCACCTCAGCGAGGACCACAGGAAAAAGGCTGAAAAGCATCACGTCAATGTTGTAATAGCCGGGCATATCTCGAGCGACAATCTCGGCATAAACCTGATGCTTGACGAGCTTCAGAAAGAAGGCGGGCTGGAAATAACAGCGTGTTCCGGTTTCAGAAGATTCAGCAGGAAGAAGTAGAGCAGGAAACATGCCGTTCAGCGACAGGGCCCTCGATGAGATCAAGGACAGGATAGATATCGTTGACCTCATATCCGACTATGTCCATCTGAAAAAAACAGGGCAGAACTGGAAGGGTCTCTGTCCGTTCCACAGTGAGAAAACCCCGTCTTTTACAGTAAGCCCGGCAAAACAGATATTTCACTGCTTCGGCTGCGGCAGCGGCGGGGATATCTTCACCTTTCTCGTACGCTATGAGAATCTTACATTCCCGGAAGCCCTGAGGATGCTTGCCGCAAGGGCGGGTGTCACCCTTGAGCAGGCACAGCAGTCCGCTGCACGGGGCGGGGAAAAAGAGACCCTGCTCAACATGCACAGGGACGCCCTGGAGTTTTTCCGGCGCAGCCTTGCAGGGAACCATAGGGCCGCGGAATATCTCGGCTCACGGGGCATAGGTGCCGACGCGCAGGAGGTCTTTTCCCTGGGCTATGCACCGAAATCGTGGAACGGCCTGCTGTCATATCTCGGCCGCAGGGGCTACAAGCCCGAGGCCGTCAACAAAGCCGGCCTTGCCGCAAAGGGCCGGAGCGGTTATTACGACACATTCAGGGACAGGATCATCTTTCCCATTTATGACCTCAAGGGGGATGTGGTCGCCTTCGGCGGCAGGTCAATAGACGCCGCCTCCGAGCCGAAGTATTTAAATTCCCCGGAGACCCCCATCTTCAACAAGCGCAGGGTTCTTTACGGCCTTCACCGTGCAAAAAAATCCATAAGGGAGACCGGCAACGTACTGTTCATGGAGGGCTATATAGATGTTATAACCGCCCATGTGCATGACTTCTCAAACGCCGTCGCGCCGCTTGGAACGGCCCTCACGCAGGAGCACGGCAAACTGATAAAGAGATTCACGGAAAATGTGGTCATTGTCTTTGACAGCGACCCCGCCGGCATAAAGGCGGCCAGGAACGCCGCCAACATACTCTTTGAGAGCGGACTCGATGTGAGGGTGCTGTCACTGCCGGCGGGTCAAGACCCCGACGGTTTTCTCAGGAGCAGGGGCCGGGAGGCCTTCGGCAGGCTCCTGGAGCATTCCCTGTCCATTATCGAATTCCACATGATGCAGGGCGGGGACAAACGCCTGACCGCGCGCGAGGCCATAGAGACGATCTCCAGGGTGCAGGACCGTGTCCTGCAGGGCGAATATGTGAAAATGCTCTCGGAGAAGCTCGGGATCAACGAGGTCTTTGTCATGGAAGAGCTCAGGAAAAAGACCGGGCGCACGGGCAGGAGATACAGGACACCCGCCCCGGCACAGGCACGGCCGGCGCCGCCGTCAATTCCCCTGTACGAGCTCTATATCATCCGGATACTCCTGCAGATGCCTGAAAAAGCCGGGGAGGTCTCCGGCATCCTTTCAGAGGATGACTTCAGGGATGCGGCTGCAAGGGGGATATTCAGAAAGATCAGGGAGGGGACAACCGGGCTCAAGGAACTGATGTCAAGGTGCGGGGACAGCGAAAGGGACCTCCTCAGCCGGATATCCCTTGCAGATGATTTTGAGGAGCCGGAAAAGGTGCTCCGTGACTGTATAAAGAGACTGAAAGACGACAAGCTCGGGGTCCTGCTGCAGGAGATTCAGAAAAAGATAAAAGACGCGGAGCTGAAAAAGGACTTTGATCTCCTGAGGAATCTCCAGAAAGAGCAGCAGGAACTCCTTTGCCGCAGGGCTATTGAAAAATAGCCGGTGTGTCTGTTATATTTAATATTCGGAGGTTATAGTGAAAGAGAAAATTCATCCGGAAATGAAAGAAGTCAGGGCGGTATGCGCCTGCGGAGAGTCATTCACCACCATGTCCACACAGGATTCCATACACGTGGATATATGCTCCAAGTGCCATCCGTTTTTCACTGGCAAGCAGAAACTGGTTGACGCTGAAGGAAGGGTCGAAAAATTCAGGAAGAAATACGCTAAACACAACAAGTAGCCTTGCTTGAAAAGGAAATCACGCGGCTTGTATTGTTACGGGAGATGCGGGATTTCCTTTTTTTTGTTGTGTGCTGCAAGGGCTTTAAATCAACTGCATGGATAATTCAGAAAGGAGACCAGAATAAATGAGCGACATCGGCGGACAGGCGGTCATCGAGGGCGTAATGATGAGGTCGGGAAACGTGTACACGGTCGCTGTCAGAAACCCCGAAAAGGAGATCGTCCTCAGGAGGGAAAACATCAGCGAACCGCCCAAACCCCTGAAATGGCCACTGGCAAGGGGAGTGGTCGCGCTGGTGCAGGCCCTCTCCATAGGGATAAAGGCCCTCCTGTACTCTGCCGAGGCATCCGGGCAGGAAGAGGAGAAGCCGTCGTCCCTGTCACTGGTTATGACCGTGGGCCTGGCATTTGTCATAGGCATCGGCCTGTTTCTCCTGTTTCCGCTGTACGGCACCAGGCTGCTGGGGGAGTTCTTTCAGTCAATAAAGGAAAGCTCCCTCGTGTTCAACCTCGTGGATGGAATCCTCAGGGTGACGGTCTTTCTCGCCTACATCCTGCTGATACGCATAAGCCGGGACATAAGGAGGGTCTTTGAGTATCACGGGGCCGAGCACAAGGCAGTCCATGCCTTTGAGGCCGGTGTTGAGCTTACCCCCGAGAATGCGGACAGATACAGCACCCTGCACCCCAGGTGCGGGACGAGCTTCCTGCTTATCGTGATGATGATGAGCATCCTGATCTTCTCCCTTATACCGAAGGACTGGCCCTTTATTGAAAAATTCCTGTCAAGGGTGGTGCTCATCCCCCTGATTGCGGGGTTGTCTTATGAATTCATCAAGTTTTCATCAAAGAGAATGAATAACAAGTTCATCCGCCTGACGGCAATGCCCGGCCTGTGGCTTCAGAAGCTCACAACAGGCGCGCCCTCGCTCGACCAGATAGAGGTTGCTGTAAAGGCATTAAAGGAAGTGCTGAACATGGACCCTGAACGCAGGCAGAAGCGGGAGAGTGAACTGAATGTTATTGGATAAGCTCAGGGAGATTGAAGATAAATACGAAGAGCTCAACAGGCTCCTGTCCGACCCCGGGGTGTTTTCGGATTATTCGAAGACGCAGAAATACGCAAAGGAGCAGGCCGAGCTTGAGGAAATCGTCCGGAAGATAAGGGAATACAGGAAAATAGTCTCCGGCATCGAAGAGGCTGAAGAGATACTGAGTGCCGGAGGTGACGACGGCCTGAAAGAGCTTGCGGAACTCGAGATCGCGGAACTGAAGGAAAAAAAACCCAGGATCGAGCATGAACTGAAGCTCATGCTTGTCCCCAGGGACCCGCGTGATTCAAAGAACATCATACTCGAGATAAGGGCCGGAACAGGCGGCGACGAGGCGGCCCTCTTTGCCGCCGACCTCTTCAGGATGTACACCAAGTATGCAGAGAGCAAGGGCTGGAAGGTGGAGGTGATGGACATGCACTCCACGGGTGTCGGCGGCCTGAAGGAAGTCATTGCATCAATACAGGGCAGGGGCGCATACAGCCGCCTGAAGTATGAAAGCGGCACGCATCGGGTCCAGCGCGTGCCCCTAACCGAGACCTCGGGAAGGATCCATACATCCGCAGCCACTGTCGCTGTGCTGCCCGAGGCCGAGGATGTTGACTTGAAGATAGAAGAAAAGGACCTGCGGGTCGACACCTATTGCGCCTCGGGACCCGGGGGCCAGGGGGTCAACACCACGTATTCCGCTGTCAGGATAGTGCATATCCCCACAGGCCTCATGGTGCAGTGCCAGGACAGCCGCTCCCAGATAAAAAACAGGGAAAAGGCCATGAAGGTACTGCGCTCCAGGCTGTACGAACTCGAGCTTGAGAGCCAGGAAAAAGAGAGGGCGCAGGAGAGGAAGTCGCAGGTGGGTTCGGGCGACAGGAGCGAGAGGATCAGGACCTACAACTTCCCGCAGAACAGGGTGACGGACCACAGGATCAATCTAACCCTTCACAGGCTGACCCAGATTCTTGACGGCCAGCTTGACGAACTTATCGACAGCCTGATTACCCATTACCAGGCCGAGAAGTTGAAGGCTTTATGACAACAGGGCGCGGGGTTCACGGTTCAACGGTTCGGGGGGACTATGAAGGCTGTAGACATGTTATATGAAATATCGGGCAGGCTCGCTCCATGCGGAATCCCCGGTGCTGAAAGGGAGGCGTGGCTATTTATCAGCGAGGGGCTTGATATCGACCCTGTAAGGCTGTACAGGGATAATCCCGAGATCGGTGAGGAACAGGTGATCGCCCTCAGGGAGATGGCAGGCAGGAGAAGCAGGCGGGAGCCCCTGCAGTACATACTCGGCCGCACTGATTTCGCCGGCCTCAACATATTGACAGGCCCCGGGGTGCTCATACCGAGGCCCGAGACAGAGCTGATGGCCGAACATGCCGTAAAAACCCTCGGCGGACAACTGTCAGCGGACAAAGGGCGGCACACCATGATACTTGACCTCTGCACCGGGAGCGGGTGCCTCGCGCTTGCGCTTGCAAGGGCGTTTCCCGGTTCGCGGGTCTTCGGCGTTGATATTTCCGGAACCGCTCTCGGCTATGCAGGGGAGAATGCGCGGCTGAACAGGACAGGCAATGCACAATTCCTCAGAGGCCGTCTCTTTGAACCCCTCCGCGGGGACCGGTTGTTTGATCTCATAATCTCCAACCCGCCCTACATAAAGACCGGTGACATAAACGGCCTTCAGCCCGAGATCAGGGACTGGGAGCCCCCCGAGGCGCTTGACGGCGGTGAGGACGGGCTTGATTTCTACAGGGAGATAATACCGGCTGCACCGCGGTTTCTCAGGCACGGCGGCATACTCATGCTCGAGCTCGGCGCGGACAGCGCGGATGCAGTCGCCGGCATGCTCGGGCGTGCAGGCTACGGGCGCATACAGGCTTTCAATGACTATGCCGGAATAAAAAGGATTATACAGGCTGAATGGACAAGATAGAGATCGCGGGCGGTGCCTCCCTGAACGGGGAAGTTGCAATAAGCGGTGCAAAGAACGCCGCTCTTCCGGTAATGGCCGCCTCCATTCTCAGCTCGGGGGAGAGTCATATCTCCAATGTCCCCTGCCTCAGGGACATCTCGACAATGGGCAAGCTCCTCGCACACCTCGGAATGGGCTTTCACCAGGAAAACGGCTGCGTTATTCTCAACTCGGACAATATAACATCCATCGAGGCCCCGTATGATTTTGTCAGGACAATGCGCGCCTCGGTGCTCGTGCTCGGCCCCCTTATTGCAAGGACGGGCAGGGCAAAGGTATCCCTGCCGGGCGGTTGTGCAATCGGGGCAAGGCCCGTGAATCTCCACATAATGGGCCTGGAGAAAATGGGTGTGCAGATTACCCTGTCAGAGGGTTATATTGAGGCAAGGGCCTCCAGGCTCAGGGGAGCGACCGTTTATTTCGACATACCCACCGTCACGGGCACGGAAAACCTCATGATGGCCGCATCCCTTGCAGACGGCATGACCGTTCTGGAAAACGCCGCATGCGAGCCCGAGGTGGTTGACCTTGCGGATGCACTGGTATCAATGGGCGCTGACATCAAGGGGGCGGGAACAGGCATCATCAGAATAAACGGTGTTTCATCCCTCAGGCCGCTTGATTACAGGATCATCCCGGACAGGATAGAAACAGGCACCTATCTTGCCGCCGCCGCCGTGACGCGGGGGAAGGTGAAGATCACCAACTGCAGGCCCGAGCATGCAGAGGCGGTCATCAGCAAAATGGAGCAGGCCGGCGTGAAGATCACGCGCTCGGATGACACCCTCACGGCAGAAGGGCCGGACAGGCCCGCGGCTGTGGATATAAAGACCATGCCCTATCCGGGTTTTCCAACCGACATGCAGGCCCAGTTCATGGCAATGGCTGCGGTGGCCGGGGGGACAAGCATAATCACCGAGAACATCTTCGAGAACAGGTTCATGCACGTGGCCGAGATGAAAAGAATGGGCGCCGATATAAAGATCGAGGGCTCCACGGCCACGGTTAAAGGGGTAAAGGCTTTAAAGGGAGCGCCTGTCATGGCGACCGACCTGAGGGCGAGCGCCTCGCTTATCATAGCAGGCCTTGCAGCACAGGGCAAGACCGTTGTCGACAGGGTGTACCACCTTGACCGGGGCTATGAAAGAATAGAGGAAAAGCTCAAGGCCCTCGGCGCGGACATCAGGAGAATCAGGGGATGAGTTCAGGCAGTCAATGATGTGTCCTGCCCGGTTTCCTGAATGTTTTTCAACAAACCCTTTGATGATTTGACGAAACATGTGCCCTTGGGCAGTAAACAGTTGCCCGCCTTTTTCTGGCCTTCGGCATCCTCCGGTATCTTCATTGAATTAATGCAGCGCTCTGCCTCATCCAGAAGTTCAGACAATTCAGCAGAGAGAGAGCCGGGCTCCTCGGCGCCTTCGCTTTTCATTTCAGCCAGAGCCGTCTTCATGGCGGATATTGTATTTGCATATGCCTTGCACTTGCTGCACAAGTAGTCCCCCTGCCGGTTTATGAGCACCCCTGACATGTAATGGTAAAACCTTATCCGGTTTGTTAAGTTTGTCATTTTTCCCTCGCTTACCTTACAGTTGCATAAAACCATCGCGCCTGCAGGCGGGAGAGAGGCTGGAGGCTTTACGCTGGGCTCTCCCGCCCCTTCATGCAACATTACGGTTAAATTATCACATCCCGGCATTTTCCGCAACAACAGTTTCTGAACGCGGGTTTGTCCCGGCTTCCGGGGTGCAGCGGACCGTTGTTCAGCATGCCGCAAACCGGCCGGAGATGCGCGGGGGTATGAATTTTGCAAAAAATCCGGTAACCTATTAATATATTCCTCCAGGCAACCGGAAAACAAATTATGCAAAGGAGCATCATGGGAAACACCTGGATAACCAATGTACAACACTTTCTGAATGAACACGGGGACATCGGCGACCTGCCCGGCCCGGCCCTGAATCTGGCCAATCACATCACAATGATCATCGAGGAAGCCACGTTCTATAATGAATATGAACCACGGATGACCACGGTAAAGTGCAGGCGCAGGCCCCAAAGGAGAAAATGCCCGGGCAACATAGCAGCCTGCATGGACAAGGACAACCCCGGCCGGATACTCTGGTTTTGCCCTGTGTGTGATGACAACGGCATAATAACAGGCTGGGAATCCACCATTTATAATAATCTCACACACGGAGAGTTCAATTAAGGCTGCGGCGGGCCTTCTTCAGGATTTCCCGTGCATGCCTGATCGATACCTCCGAGATGCCGCCGCTTAACATGCGGGCGACCTCTTCGGTCCTCTCCTCTTTCTCCACCGTGCTTATTTCAACCGTTGTCCTGTCTCCACTGACCCTCTTCTGAATCCTCAGATGCCTGTCCGCAAAGGCGGCTATCTGCGGAAGGTGGGTTATGCATATGACCTGGTGGTATGATGCAAGGCCTTTGAGCTTCCGCCCCACTGTCTCGGCGGTCATGCCGCCTATCCCTGCATCTATCTCATCAAAGACCAGAACGGATATTTTATCCTCTTTTGCAAGTATGACCTTCAGCGCAAGCATAACCCTCGAGAGCTCCCCGCCCGAGGCCGTCTTTGACAGAGGCCTGGGCTCCTCACCTATGTTGGGGGAAATTAAAAACTCTATGTTGTCAATACCGGTGCGCGAGGCCCTTAGGCCGTCTGTTGTGTCTTCACCCTTTTCATGGGTCATCCGGACCGAAAACTCGGTACCGGGCATGGACAGCTCCGAAAGCCGCGCCACAACCTCTCTTTCTATTTTCCCCGCGCTCTCTTTCCTCTTTTCCGAAAGCAGCCGCGCCTTTTCGGTCAGGCTGCATTTAAGCCGCTCCAGCTCGGCCCTGTAAGTCTCCAGCCTCTCGCCCGTATGCCGGAGGTCTTCAAGTTCCGTGACGGCATTTTCTTTATACCTCAGGATTTCATCTATGCCGTCTCCATATTTGCCGGCCAGTTTCTTTATCAGCTCAAGCCTCTCATGCACCTGCCCGAGCCGTTGCGGATCAAAATCAAGGCTGTCCCTGTAATCCCTCAGGAAATATCCTGTCTCCTCAAGCAGGGGAAGCGCTTCCTCCACCGACTTCAGGGCCTCCCCTGCGCGCGCGTCAATAGAGGCTATCTCCCCCAGGGCCTTCACTACCTTCGATAGGGTTGTAATACAGGATGAATCGGATGAATAAACAGCCTCATACGCCTCGTTGGCAAGCTCGGCAAGACGGCCTGCGCTGTCCAGTATCTTCAGCTCTTCGGACAGTTGCTCGTCTTCTCCGGGGGTCAGGCCCGCTGCCTCGATTTCGTCAATCTGAAAGCGCAGTATGTCCAGGCGCCTGGCCCTGTCCCTGTCTTCCCTCCGGAGCTCCGCTGTCCGCTGTTTCAGGGTGCAGAGCTTTTCAAAGATACCGCCTACTTCTTCTCTGAGGGCCGCATGTCCGCCGTATGCATCAAGGAGGTCCAACTGGCTCTCCGGGGACAGGAGGGACTGGTGTTCGTACTGGCCGTGCACATCTATGATATTTCTGCTGATATCCGAAAGTGTCTGGAGATTCACCATTGAGCCGTTTACATACGCCCTGCTCCTGCCCTGGGCCGTTATGACCCTTCTGAGGATGAGGCCGTCCTCAAAATCAACGGCATTGTCACGGAGGAACCGAAGCGCCGGCGGGCTCAGCGATTCCGGCGCGATGTCAAAAAAGGCCTCCACAACCGCCTCTTTTTCACCGCTCCTGATAAAATCGCCCCCTGCCCTTTCCCCGAGGGCAAGGCTCAGGGCATGTATTATGACGGACTTTCCCGCGCCTGTCTCTCCTGTCAGGACATTAAGCCCGCTTCCGAATTCAATGGTTGCATCATCGATTATGGAGAAATTCTTAATGTGCAGTTCGCGCAGCATCTTGCCTTCCGGTTGCACAGGAAACCGGCGGCGCCCGGGCAAGACCGCCGCGTCTGTGCAACATCCGGGTTTGAACCGGGAATTAAACTAAAATAATACAAAAGGCCTCAGAAATCAAATCCGCCGGATAGGGGACAGGGTTACCATATTAATCATGCGATATGATAAAATGAGAGCCTGGAAAATGGATATGATGAACAGGCTGCGTTTTATTACATCGGGCGAGTCACACGGCAGGGCCGTGGTGTGCACTGTTGAAGGGCTTCCCTCCAACCTCCCATTGTCCGCAGGAGACATAGACAGCGACCTTGCAAGGAGGCAGAAGGGCTTCGGCAGGGGCGGGCGCATGAAGATAGAGTCGGACCGCGTGCAAATCCTCTCCGGCGTCCGGTGGGGAAAGACCCTCGGCTCGCCGGTTACCCTCCTGATAGAAAACAGGGACTGGGCGAACTGGCAGGAGGTCATGTGTTCAGAGGCCGCTGTTCAGGGCCCCGACCCCAAACTCCGGGCGGTCACACGTCCGCGGCCCGGGCATGCCGACCTGTGCGGCGCCCTGAAGTACAGTCACCGGGATATAAGAAACGTGCTCGAACGCTCCAGCGCGAGGGAGACCGCCGCAAGGGTGGCGGCCGGCGCCGCCGCGAGGAAGTTTCTCTCCGG
>WFVK01000357.1 GCA_015491705.1 Nitrospirota bacterium
AAACGCCTCCTGTATGCAAACAAGGCAGGCCTCGTTCCGGACCTGAAGGCCGTGAAGCTGCTCTTCTCATTAAAAAACCGTTCGGATGACACCATTATGAAGGCCGTTGTCGCCGAGCTCGAAAAAAACGGTATCAGGTTCCACAAGACGACCGCCTTTATAAAGGACCTGCTTGCCCCTGAAGGGGTGATGACCCGCCTGAAACCCTCAAGGGGCGAGATGCGGGACATAGAGTTCGGATGGGACATCGCCAAAAAGATAGGCCGGCTGGACATCGGCCAGACAGTGGTCATAAGGGACCAGGCGGTCATGGCGGTTGAGGCCATGGAGGGCACGGACGAGGCTGTCAGGAGAGGCGGGGCACTTGCAGGAAAGGATGCGGTTGTGGTGAAGGTAAGCAAGCCGCGGCAGGACATGCGGTTTGACGTGCCTGTTGTAGGCAGCGGCACCCTCGCCTCGATGAAGGCATCAGGCGCAAGGGTCCTGGCAGTGGAAGCCGGGAAGTGTATCATCATAGATAAGGAGAATTTCATAAAAGAAGCCGACGGGGCGGGGCTTGTGGTAACAGGGATAAAGAAATGACAAGGGTTGCGGTCATAGGCGCGGGCTCAATCGGCTATCATCATGCAAGGATATTTTCGGGCCTGGAGGGGGTGGAACTTGCGGGCGTGGTCGATATTGATCCGCAGAGGGCGCGGCAGGTTGCATCGGAATACAACTGTGAGGCGTATGTGGATTACATGGATGTTATCGACTCCGTGGATGCGGTCAGCATTGCGGCGCCTACCACGCTGCACTTTCAGATAGGGATGGATATCCTGAAACACGGCAGGAACCTGCTCATTGAAAAGCCGCTAACAACGACTGTTGAAGAGGCCGATGTACTTATCCGCGAGGCGGAAAAGAGAAATCTCATACTCCAGGTGGGCCATCTCGAAAGATTCAATCCCGGTGTCTCCATGCTGAGCCGTATGGTGGACAAACCGGACTTTATCGAATGCCGCAGGCTGTCCCCTTTTCTCGGCAGGGGCGCTGATGTGGATGTCACCCTTGACTTAATGATACATGACATAGATATAATATTAGGTTTGGTGAAATCCGGTATCAACGATATCCGCGCCACGGGGGCAAAGCTCCTGACTGAAAATATCGATATAGCCCGTGCATGGATTGAATTTGAAAACGGCTGCATTGCAGAGGCCACGGCAAGCAGGATAGAGAATGAAAAGACCAGGCGGCTCAGGATCTTCCAGCGCGGCGCCTTCATGGAACTGGACTATCAGAAACAGGAGATAACGTGCCGCCCGGGGCTCAACAGCGGGGCGGCGGATGAGATTAAAAGGCCGGCGGCAAAAGAGCCGCTCAGGGAAGAGCTCGTCTCTTTCATAGAATGCGTGCGCAGCGGTACAAGGCCCGCTGTCTCGGGGCATGAGGGCAGGGAGGCACTGAGGATTGCATTAGAGATATCCGGGCTGGTTAATGAAGCCCTCCGGATATACAACTGACGACAATGATAAAAACCATTCATAATAAAACTTCCATCCCCATGCTTGATCTCAAGGCACAGCATGAGCCGCTGAAGGAAGAAATAAAATCCGTTTTAAAAGAGATACTGGACAGCGGCCAGTTCGTGCTGGGGCCCAACGTGGAATCCTTTGAGCAGGAGATCGCATCATACTGCAATGTCAGGAACGCCGTGGCCCTCGCATCCGGCACCGATGCGCTGCACCTGTGCCTGAACGCCCTCGGCATAACCTCAGGAGATGAAGTGATCACCACGCCGTTCACCTTTATTGCATCCGCGGAGGCAATCACTTATGTAGGGGCCAGGCCGGTCTTTGCCGATATAGACGGCGATACGCTGAATATAGACCCCGCAAGGATAGAGGAAAAGATAACGCCCCGGACCAGGGCCATAGTTGTCGTGCACCTTTTCGGCCAGCCCGCGGACATGAAAGAGATCATGGACATTGCAGGGAGACACAATCTCAGGGTGATCGAAGACTGCGCCCAGGCCTTTGGGGCGACATACAGCGGCGCCCCTGTAGGGAGCATGGGTGATACCGGCTGTTTCAGCTTTTATCCGAGCAAAAACCTCGGCGCCTACGGCGACGGCGGCATGATGGTAACAAACAACCCGGATATATACGAAAAGGTGAGGCTCCTCAGAAACCATGGAACAGTAGGCCCGTACCGGCACGGGTTTCTGGGTTACAACAGCAGGCTCGATGAAATTCAGGCCGCTATCCTCAGGATAAAATTAAGGCATATAGATGAATACAATGAAAAGCGGCGCGGCATTGCAAAACTGTACTCCTCACTGCTCGGCGGCGCTGTCAGGTGCCCGGTGGAACCGGCGGACAGGGTGCATGTCTATCACCAGTACACCATAAGGACACCGCTCAGGGACGAGGTGAAAAAGGCCCTTGAGAGCCGGTCCATCTCATCCGTCGTCTACTATCCGCTTTCACTGCATATGCAGGAGGCGTTCAGGTATCTCGGTTATTCGGAGGGTGACTTCCCGGAGAGCGAGGCAGCGGCCAGAGAAGTGCTGTCACTTCCGATTTATCCGGAGCTTGAACCTGAGGCCGCTAATCTTGTTGCAGAGACCGTCCTGAAGGCACTCGGCGCTTAGCCGGGTCAGCAGGCTCAGTCGGTTTCCGCGATCTTTATGACCTGCCCTACGTATAACCGTGTGGATTTCAGGTTGTTGATGCGTTCAAGGGTCTTTGTATTCGTATTGAACCTCCTGGCAATCAGCCAGAGCGAATCCCCCTTCCTGATGCGGTACAGGCCGTCCGGCGGCAGATCCACCCTTGATGCGCGGAGGTTCCTGTATGAGGTGTCCTTCAGGGGTATTTTCAGTTTCTGGCCCGCCCGGATGAAATGTTTGCGCCGTATATTGTTGGCCATGATTATCTTCCTCACGGTCGTGCGGTATTTCATGGCTATAAGCGACAGTGTCTCGCCTTTCTTGACCCTGTGGTATACATATGCATTCTCCGGAGGGGCCCACCCTCGTATCTCCTCGAGCTTTGCAAGCAGGACTTCGGTCATGCCCGAGGGAACCTTCAGAGAATAAGGCGTGGCCGGCGTAACCTGATAGCGCAGCTCGGGATTCAGCTCCGTAAGCACCTTTAAAGGTATGCCCAGTTCCCTGGCCACTGTCTTCAGGAGGACCGGCTTTTCAATGGTTACGGATTCATACAGGAGCGGCGGGTCCGGCTCTCCGAGCGTAAACCCGTATTTTTCGGGGTCTTTCAGTATGTGCAGTGTCGCCAGAAATTTCGGTACATATCGCGCGGTCTCGCGGGGAAGCTCTTTGTACAGGTCCCAGAAGTTGTCAAGGTAATTGATCCTCTGATTGCGTATCGTCCTTAAGACGGTACCCTCCCCGCAGTTGTAACCCGCAAGCACGGTGGTCCAGTCTCCGAAGATATTGTGCAGTTCCTTTAAATAGGCGATGGCGGCCCTGGTCGACTTCTCGGGGTCCAGCCTTTCGTCGACCCACGTGTCCCTCTTCAGGCCGAACTTGGAGCCCGTGGAAGAAATAAACTGCCACAGGCCGAGGGCGCGGGCGCGGGACATTGCCCTGACCTTGAAGCCGCTCTCGATCAGGGGCAGCCACGCAAGGTCCTCGGGCAGGCCCGCCTCCCTGAGGGCGGCCACTATCATATTCATGTACCTTCCGGAGCGTTTGTAGGACTCCATGAAAAACCTGCGGTCCGGCCCCTGGAACCTTTTGATCTCCTTTGCCACGTGTTCATTCATTGTCAGGGGAATCTCATTATGGTTGCCGTTGACCGCGGTGTACCGCGAGGCATATATCTCCAGTATCCTCTTGGAGATCATGAAGCGCAGGTCTTCCTTCTGCTGAATCAGCTCGGGATACTCGTTGGTATCAACCTGCAGGACAAGGGCATATGCCTGATCCAGCGTCTCAATGGCCTTTTCAAGGTTGCCTTCGGACCAGAACTCCTGGGATGCATTGCAATACTCCAGGGCTGCATCAAGGAGGTTCTGCTCCTTCCCCGCATCGTCCGCATCATCCACATCATCATAGAATTCATCGTCCTGGATTTTTTCCACGGGTATGTTTTCCGTCTTTGCAGCATCCTCAACCGCCTGCACTGTTTTTATATTCTCGTCCCTGACTGATTCACTCCTGACCGATTCACTATCACTGCCGGAGGCGGCGGCGTTACATTCCTCACAGACTGTATCATCTGCATCCGTTACATTTTCATCCGCGGCTGCATCTTTTTTTTCTTCCTGTCTCTGCACGGAGTTGACTGTTTCCTCGCGGGGGATATCCGCCTGCACGTCCGGGGCCTCCCCGGCTCCCTCGACCATGATGGCGGGCGGAGGGGCCGGCTCGGACACACTGTTTATCCGGGAACCGGTAAGGAGTGTTTCGGGGAGGCTGCAGCCGAATGCCAGGATGGAAAGCAGCAGGACCAGATATCTGAAATCCGTCATTTTCATCTTACAGTCCGGTTTTAATAAACTACCTTCATACAGTCTTTATTTTACATAATCCGGCAGTTAATATGCAATTACAAAAATCAATATCAATTCCCGCGCACCAAAAGGGCATTACGCACCAAATCGTTAAAAATCAAAGAGTTAGGCGGGAATAATTGTCCCTTCAATGTCATATTAATGACATGCGCCATTTCTTATTGAAACGGCATAATGTATCTAAGCCTTGAGGGCCGGCTGAAGGCTGTCCGCTTCCCGAAGTTCTTCCCTGTAGCCGCATTCCTTTTTTATACACGCGAGATATTCGCCTTTTTTCGTCCTCTTTTCAACGAGGATAGCGGCTCCGCACTCCGGACAGGTTTTATCCACCGGCCTGTACCATATAGCGAATTTACACGCGGGATAATTCCCGCAACTGAAAAACACCTTGCCCTTCTTGGTTCTCCTCTCGACTATCTCCCCGCCGTCTTCAGGGCACCTGACACCGATGCCGATAGCCTTCGTCGTCTTGCACTCAGGGTATCTGCTGCACGCCAGAAACCTCCCGAACTTTCCGGATTTCAACACCATGGGGGAGCCGCATTTTTCACATTTTTCATCCGTCTCCTGCACATCCGCGGCCTTTGCCCCGCCCTCGCCGTTCTGATTTTCAAGGGGCATGGTGTTTTTGCACTCCGGATACGCCGTGCACGCGATAAACCTTCCGTGCCTGCCCCATTTAATGACCATGGGGGAGCCGCATTTTTCACATACGTGCTCTGTAGGGATATCCTGCGGCTTTACCCTGCCCTGCATTTTCATGGCCTCTTCAAGGTCATGGTCAAACGGCCTGTAAAAATCCATCACGATATCAACCCACCGCAGGCCGCCCTCCTCGATCCTGTCCAGGTTGCTCTCCATCTTTGCGGTGAAGTTGTAATCCATCAGTTCCGGGAACCTCTCGACAAGCAGGTCACTGACTACGATTCCAAGTTCAGTGGGTTTGAACCTGCCCTCGATCTTCTCGGTATACTTCCTGTCCTGTATCGTCGAAAGAATGGTGGCGTACGTGCTCGGCCGACCGATTCCCTTTGCTTCAAGCTCCTTGACAAGGCTTGCCTCTGAAAACCTCGGCGGCGGCTGCGTGAAATGCTGCTTCGGCGTGATGGCGATCTTGGTCAGCACATCGCCTTCCGAGAGGGGGGGTAGCAGGCCTTCCTCCTCTCCCCCGTTGTCGCCGCTTTCAGTATAAAGCTTCATGAACCCCGGGAACTTGACAACCGTGCCCGCTGCCCGGAAGGTATATTTCCCCGCCTCTATATCGACAGAGGTCTGCTCCAGAAG
>WFVK01000358.1 GCA_015491705.1 Nitrospirota bacterium
GGCCTGATGGTTATGGAATCGAAGGGCAGGAGCCGGGAACCGGTCATGCGGTATCCGCATGAGGCGGCAAGCAGGCACACGGCAAGCAGGAGGCAGCACGCACAAAAGAATGAGCGTTCACGTGTTCCGGCTGTTTCATTCTTCATATTCAGTCTTTCCGTCCGGTGCTTTCTCATACTACTATGTTGACCAGCCTGCCCCGGACGACGATCACCTTCTTCAGTGTCCTGCCCGCGGTATATTCCCTGATCTTCGGCTCGGAAAAGGCCCTTTCCTTTACGGCCTCATCATCAAGCCCCGCGGGTATCATAACCTTTGCCCTGACCTTCCCGTTGACCTGCACGACGAGCTCTGTCTCTTCCTCTTTTGCCGTCTCTTCGTCCCATTCAGGCCATTTTTCATTCACTATACTGCCGTGATGCCCGGTCTCCCTCCAGAGTTCCTCTGCAAAATGGGGCGCAAACGGCGCAAGCAGCAGGATCACGTGTCTCATGCTGAATCTCAGCACGGCGGCGCCGCCGTCATCCTCGGGCCTGAAGGACAGCATCTCATTTACAAGCTCCATCAGTGCGGCGATCGCGGTGTTGAAATGGTAATCGCGTTCAATGCTGTTTGTGACCTTCTTTATGGTCTGGTGGGTCTTGCGCAGGAGCCCTGAGGCGGCGGATGAAAGCGCCGGGGGGGCCTTTATCCCGTCATTATCATCCCTTTTTACAAGTTCATCCCTGTTTTTGTAAACAAACGCCCATATGCGGTTTAAAAAACGCTGGGCCCCCTCCACTCCCTGGTCGGACCATTCGAGGTCTCTCTCCGGAGGCGCTGCGAACATACAGAATATCCTTACGGTATCACTGCCGTATTTATCAATAAGGAAGTCCGGGTCAACGACATTTCCCTTTGACTTGGACATCTTGGCGCCGTCTTTTATGACCATCCCCTGCGTAAGCAGGCTGGTGAACGGCTCGTTTATCTTCACAAGCCCCAGGTCCCTTATGACCTTTGTGAAAAACCTCGAATAGAGCAGGTGGAGCACCGCATGTTCTATGCCCCCTGTATAGTGGTCTACGGGCATCCAGTAGTCGGCCGCCGCGGGGTCCACCGGCCTGCCGGCTTCAGGAGAACAGTATCTCAGGAAATACCATGATGAGTCCACAAAGGTATCCATGGTATCGGTCTCCCGCCTTGCATCACCGCCGCATCCAGGGCATTTCGTCATGACAAAACCGCCGGCCGCGGCGAGGGGAGATGCACCCCTGCCCCCGGGTGATACGTCAGGGGGGAGTACAACGGGCAGTTCATGTTCAGGCACAGGGACGGTTCCGCAGGACGGACAGTAGATTACGGGGATGGGGGTCCCCCAGTACCTCTGGCGCGATATGCCCCAGTCCCTCAGCTTGTAATTGACCACCTTTCTGCCGAGCCCCCGGCTTTCAAGGTAATCGGCGATCTTCGCCCTGGCCTCATCCGACGCAAGGCCCGTGAATTGTCCCGAGTCCACGAGGACGCCGTCTTCTTCAAAGGCTTCGGTGATTGCGTGCGGCGTGCTGCCGGCTGCAGTGTCAGCGGGGCGTATCACCGTCCTGACCGGCAGGCCGTATTTCCTTGCAAATTCAAAGTCCCTCTGGTCATGGGCCGGCACCGCCATGATTGCGCCCGTTCCGTATTCCATGAGGACAAAATTGGCGACATACACCGGAAGTTTGTCCCCGGTCAGGGGATTTACTGCATGGCAGCCCGTGAACACGCCCTCTTTTTTCCCGGCGTCTTCCGGGAGGGACTCTATGTCCCTTAATATCCTTTCATCCTTAACCAGTTCCCTCACCAGAGGATGTTTCTTTGCAATGCTCATAAACGTTGCGCCGTAAAGGGTGTCATGACGGGTGGTGAAAATCCTTATCTTTCTGTCCGAATCAACAATGCTGAAATCAACCTCAACACCCTCGCTGCGTCCGATCCAGTTGCGCTGCATGACGATGACCTTCTCCGGCCATCCCGTGAGTGCAGAGGTATCCCTCAACAGTTCCTCTGCATAGGCCGTTATCCTGAAGAACCACTGTTCGAGATCCTTCCGGACTACAACGGCCTCGCAGCGCCAGCATCCGCCGTCGATCACCTGCTCGTTTGCGAGCACGGTCTCGCATGAGGGGCACCAGTTGACGGCAGAGGCCTTTTTGTAGGCAAGGCCGCGTTCAAACATCTTCAGGAAAAACCACTGGTTCCACCTGTAATACGCGGGATCGCAGGTGGCCACCTCCCTCTGCCAGTCATAGCTCAGGCCCATCCTCTTCAGCTCTTTCTTCATATACGCGATATTTTCAAACGTCCATTTTGAAGGATGCACCCCGTGTTTTATGGCTGCATTTTCAGCCGGAAGCCCGAAGGCATCCCAGCCCATGGGATGCAGCACGTTGAACCCTTTCATCCTCTTGTATCT
>WFVK01000359.1 GCA_015491705.1 Nitrospirota bacterium
GACAGGACGTCAAGGAGGAGCACATCCTTGACCTCTCCTTTTAAGACTCCGGCCTGGATTGCAGCTCCGGTGGCCACCACTTCATCGGGATTAACACCCTTGGATGCCTCCCTGCCGAAGAACTCTTTTACAACCTGCTGGACCCTGGGGGTTCTCGTCTGCCCCCCCACGAGTATCACCTCATTAATATCAGATGTGCCGACTCCGGCATCGGACAATGCGGTCTTGCACGGGGCGATTGTATTGTCGATAAGGTCGTTTGTGAGCTGCTCGAATTTGGCGCGCGACAGTTTCATTACAAGATGCTTGGGACCGCTTGCATCGGCTGTTATGAATGGAAGGTTGATTTCGGTCTCCATTGCCGATGATAATTCTATCTTCGCCTTTTCGGCGCTTTCCTTCAGCCTCTGGAGGGCCATTTTATCGTTGCGCAGATCGATGCCGGAGTCCTTTTTGAATTCGTCAACCAGCCAGTCCATTATTTTAAGGTCGAAATCATCGCCCCCGAGGTATGTATCACCGTTTGTAGCCTTGACTTCCACGACACCTTCACCTATCTCCAGTATGGAGATATCAAAAGTTCCTCCGCCGAGGTCATAGACGGCTATCTTTTCTTCCTTTTTCTTGTCCATGCCGTAGGCGAGCGAGGCGGCCGTGGGTTCATTGATTATCCTCAGCACATTCAGTCCGGCAATCTTGCCGGCGTCTTTGGTGGCCTGGCGCTGGCTGTCGTCGAAATATGCAGGAACGGTTATGACCGCATCCGTAACCGGCTCCCCGAGATAGTCTTCGGCGGCCTGTTTCAGTTTCTGAAGTATCATGGCGGATATCTCAGGCGGTGAATAGGTTTTGCCGTGGGCCTCTACGTGGGCATCACCGTTCGGGGCCCGGACTATTTTATAAGGGAGTTTCTTCATGGCCTCCCTGGCTTCGGGGGAGTCATATTTTCTGCCCATCAGTCTCTTGATGGAGAAAATGGTGTTCTCCGGATTTGTGATAGCCTGTCTTTTGGCAACCTGCCCTATAAGTCTCTCCCCTTTGTCCGTAAAGGCCACCACGGACGGGGTGGTCCTCGTCCCTTCCTGGTTGGCTATTATCGTAGGTTCGCCGCCTTGCATGACCGCTACAGCGGAGTTTGTTGTTCCAAGGTCGATTCCAACTACTCTTCCCATAATTGATTATTCCTCCTCGTTGGTTTCTGTTGACTGAATCTGTTCCCGCTTTTCGACTGTCGAAACGGCTTGATCGCGAGCCTCTTCCGATTCCGGTCCGGGTCTCCTCGATACACCGACAAGCGATGCCCTCAGGACCCTGTCTTTCAGCATATAACCCTTCCTGAATTCCTTGACCACGGTGTTTTCATCTGTATCCTCGGATTCTATCTGGGACATTGCATGATGTACAGAGGGATCAAAGGATTTGCCCAGTGCATCTATGGTTGTCAGCCCGTGTTTTTCAAGAACGCTCTTAAGCTCTTTCAGGGTCAGCCTGACCCCCTCTGCCAGCGAGTCGGAGGATTTGTTGTCTCCGGCGTGCTGAAGCGCAAGCTCCAGATGATCAATCACTGTCAGAATATCCGACATCAGGCCTTCATTTGCATACTTCAGTAGCTCCTCCCTGTTTCTGGCCTCGATCTTCTTGTAGTTTTCAAAATCAGCATAAAGCCTGATATACCTGTCATTTGCCTCTTTAAGGGCCTTTTCGAGTTCTTCAACTTTCTTTTCTGTTGCCGTACCTGGTTCTTCCCCTGCTTCCGCGGTTTCATGCCCGGTTTCTTCTTTTTCTTCGGTATCCGGGGAAACTTTATCTTTCCTTTCTTCAGTCATGTCTGAAATTCTCCTTTAGGTTTAGAAGGTTCGGCCTTTTTTATGTCTCAGAGAGTATCTGTGTCAGGGCCTTTGCAGTGTGATCGACGATCGGGATCAGTTCCCTGTAATTCATTCTTGTAGGGCCTATTATGCCTATGGCGCCGCTGGCAAGCTTTTTGTTTCTGTATGTGGAGATGACCATACTCAACTCTCTCATTGCGGGCATTATGTGCTCCATGCCCACAAAGACCTTTACGCCCTGCGCGCTGCTTATCTCTTTCAGCAGTTTCAGCATGAACCTCTTGTCTTCAATGGCCTTCAGGATCCCCTTGATCTGTTTCATTGTGGCAAAGTCCGGGAGGTTGGAGGTGCCTGACAGACCGTTCAGCGAAATGGCGTCGGCCTCGGATGTCACAATATCCCTGCACAGATATAATAAGCTGGCAATAAGCTGATCACATACCGCCTTTTCCTTATATAATTGATAGGCTATTTTTTCCCTTACCTTTCTGATTGTCAGGCCGCTGAATCTATTGTTCAGATAGCTTGCCGCTTTATCGAGCTGGTTTTGAGTATATATTTTGTCCAGTTCGATGATCCTGTTCTTGACAACCCCTTCCTTGGATATGAGTATGATCAGCACATTCTTTTTTTCATACTTGATGAATTTGATCCGCTGAAACACTATATCCTCTATCCTCGGAGGGGTTGCTATTGCAAGAAGCCGTGAAAATGAGGAAAGCGCCCTGGCGGCTTCCTTTATTACCGAATGATTGTCCCTTTTTATAACCCTTAGCCTGTTGGAGAGCTTGTACGACAGCGCCTTATTGACTGACAGTGTCTGCTCTTCCATAATTGTATCCACATAGAACCGGTATCCCTTTTCCGTAGGCACCCTCCCGGCTGATGTGTGCGGCTGGGTAAGGTATCCCATTTCCTCCAGTTTTGCCATGGTATTTCGTATGCTCGCCGGTGAGAGTTTGATAGGAAAACGCTGGCTGATCAAAATTGATCCAATAGGGATGTTAAGGTCAATATGGCTTTGAATTATTGCCCAGAGTATTTGTTTCCGTCTTTCATCAAGTTTGTGCATCCTTACCAGACCAGCACTGTCAAGTGTAGAGTGCTTTTACTATAGCAACAAGGATTGTTGCGTGTCAAGAAGCCGGACAGGGTATAAGATATACTGTTTTCACGGGCATGAAATCAGGTGAAATTAAAAAAATATAATTATGAGATATTCCGAGTATTTTCTTGAAATATGACACTTAATGTCCAAAACCGGTAATATCTGCTATATTCAGGGTTTTGACTCTGCCGGGCATTTATGGTAAAAATATCATGCTAAAGTATTCAGTAGTTTTGAAATGAAGTTTGATCGAGGCTATGACGGAATGCATGGCCTATATTTTTCTTTGAAATAATTATATAATACTACTGAAGCACAAATAATCAAGACTGCTCTTTGATAACTAAAAAGTAGGCCCGCAAGTCAATTTTCAAATTGAGAGTTTGATCCTGGCTCAGAACGAACGCTGGCGGTGCGCCTAACACATGCAAGTCGAACGGGGTTATGGCACGAAGCCTGCTTCGGCAGGTGGAGAGCCATAACTTAGTGGCGAACGGGTGAGTAATACATAGGTAACCTGCCCTCAGGATGGGGATACTCCCGGGAAACCGGGCACAATACCGAATATGATTCCGGGGTGAAATGCCCAGGGATAAAAGCTGCGAGCAATCGCGGCGCCTGAGGAGGGGCCTGTGCCCTATCAGCTTGTTGGTGAGGTAACGGCTCACCAAGGCTAAGACGGGTAGCCGGACTGAGAGGTCGATCGGCCACACTGGAACTGAGACACGGTCCAGACTCCTACGGGAGGCAGCAGTGGGGAATTTTGCGCAATGGGCGAAAGCCTGACGCAGCGACACCGCGTGGGGGAAGAAGGCCTTCGGGTTGTAAACCCCTTTCATGAGGGAAAAAGTCCCGGGCAACCGGGATGATGGTACCTCAAGAAGAAGCCACGGCTAACTCTGTGCCAGCAGCCGCGGTAAGACAGAGGTGGCAAGCGTTGTTCGGATTTACTGGGCTTAAAGGGCGTGTAGGCGTCCTGATAAGTCAGATGTGGAAGCCTTGGGCTTAACCCAAGAATTGCATTTGATACTGTCGGGATTGAGTCGTGCATGGGAGGGCGGAATTCCTGGTGTAGCGGTGAAATGCGTAGATATCAGGAGGAAGGCCGGTGGCGAAGGCGGCCCTCTGGGCAATGACTGACGCTGAGGCGCGAAAGCGTGGGGAGCAAACAGGATTAGATACCCTGGTAGTCCACGCCCTAAACGGTGGGTACTAGGTGTGGGTGGCGATAGTCATCCGTGCCGTAGGGAAACCATTAAGTACCCCGCCTGGGGA
>WFVK01000360.1 GCA_015491705.1 Nitrospirota bacterium
GATTGGATAACTCCCCCTGCCCCTCTTAACCTAAGAGGGGAGATATATTTCCCCCTTGGATTAAGGGGGTTACCCCCTCCCCTTAACTTAAGGGGAGGCCGGGAGGGGTTACTTTAATATGCGTGCTGAATATTTCCTCGGGGAATCGCAGATAAAGCTTTTCCGCCGGGCTCTCCCGCCTGCGGGCCATGGTGTTATGCCACTGTAAGATTATTATTCCAGGAGATGCGGCCCTCTCATTATCTGTAAAGGATGGATTACCGGAGGCAATGAGGGGGATTGACAAAAGCCGTCATAATATGTAGTCTTAAGTATAATACTCTCCAGCCATTTTAAGTAGTAAACACGTTAAGCCGTTTAAGGACGGTGCTCTTTCTTTTATTATGGATGCATGCCGGTTAAACTGATCAGAAGGAGAGGAGTCTCTGTTGAGGTCTGAAATGAGAGAAAAAAAATACATTATTACAGACACTGAAGATGGGAAGACGTTTCCTTTTGTCCGGGGCAGGAAACATGTCCCGGCGGAGCAGACGATGAGGCTTGGAGAAGTGACCGCAGAGGACAGGCTCATTCTTGAAGGGCGTCCACCGGAATTTATACTGAAAGAAATAGATTCCGCCATGTTGCAGAAAGAGAAATCTTCACTCAGGCAGTCCGGAAGCCACAGCCTGTCCGCGCTGTGTCATTTCAAAAGCCAGCAGAAATAACCGCCCTGCTCTTCTCACTGTTGTCATGCTTATCCTCTGTAAGCGCGGGGGCGTCTACCCGTGTTCGCGGTCACGGCCCCCGGCAGGCTCTCACGCCGGCTTATGCAGCATCGAGCTCTTTACAGAGCCTCTTTCCCCTTTTCACCTGTCCTGATACGGATCACGTCCAGCAGGTTGTAGATAAATATCTTGCCGTCGCCGATCTCTCCCGTCTTTGCATTTTCCTGTATTGTATCCACTACCTCATCAAGCTTGTCCTCAGACACGGCTACCTCAATCTTGACCTTCGGTAGAAACTTTACCTCGTACTCCACACCCCTGTAGACTTCCATGTGTCCCTTCTGCCTTCCGAAGCCCTTGACCTCCGTGACCGTCATACCCTGGATGCCTATCTTGTTCAGGGCGTCCCTGACCTCGTCGAGTTTAAAATGTTTGATAATGGCTTCTATCTTTTTCATTCAAGTCCTCCTCTCCAGCCTCCTGCAAAAGTATGGAAATGCCTGCTATATGCCATTTCAACCAGAGGGAGAAATCTTTTGCCTGTCAGAGCGTTATAAGATATCTCCCTGTTCGGGATGACAGACAGAGAACTTTGGCAGGAGGCTCTGCCTTTTTGATTGCTTGTTCCCTGAGGATTCCCTTCAGAATAATTTGCCTTCAGGAATCCCCCCTCACCCTGACCCTCTACCCCTCCGGGAGAGGGGATATTGCCCATCTACAGTTTATGTCTTTTCCGTAAATCCTCCTACTGTCTTTTAAGGGCGGCTGACGGATGCAACTGAAAATCAGGATATGCCTCGTTGCCGTGCTCACCTATGTCAAGCCCTTCCATTTCCTCTTTTTCAGATGCCCTGAGACCTATGACGGCATTGACGAGTTTAAAAATTATAAACGATGCTCCAAACGCCCAGACAAACGCCGCCGCGATTCCGAGCAACTGTACACCGATAATCTTCAGGCTTGTGCCGCCCGTATTGAACAGGCCTGCCGCCAGTGTACCCCAGGCGCCGCAGACACCATGCACGGAAATAGCGCCCACAGGGTCGTCGACCTTGAGCACCTTGTCAATGAATACCACCGACAGGACAACCAGCGGACCTGCTATCAATCCGATAAGCACGGAGCTTGCAGGGCTGACATTGGCGCAGCCTGCCGTGATGCCGACAAGCCCTGCCAGCGCGCCGTTCAATGTCATCGATGCCTCAGGCTTCCTGAACATGAGCCACGATGTTATCAGGGCGCCCACTGTGCCCGCCGCCGCCGAAAGCGTGGTGTTCACGGCGATTCCGGCAATATCGCTTATCGCCGCTGTCGTGCTGCCGGGGTTAAAGCCGTACCAGCCGAACCACAGGATAAAGACGCCGAGGGCAGCCAGCGGGATGTTATGCCCCGGGATAGCGTTGACCCGGCCGTCGGGGCCGTACTTTCCGATCCTCGGACCCAGCACGATCGCTCCTGACAGGGCTGCCCAGCCGCCGATCGAGTGAACAACCGTTGAGCCGGCAAAATCGATAAATCCGAGGTTCTCCAGCCACCCCGCTCCCTTGTACAGACTTCCCCACGCCCATGAGCCGTAGACCGGGTATATCAAGGCGCTTATTATCACGCTATAGACAAGATAGCCCGAAAACTTTGTCCGTTCAGCCATGGCCCCTGATACAATTGTTACGGCAGTAGCTGCAAATACCACCTGGAACATCCAGAATGCCAGTGTCCATGGGTCTCCATCCCTTGTGAAGTCGCTCAGGAAAAAACCGCTTGTGCCGAACCATCCCGTCTTTGATATTCCGAACATCAGGCCGAAGCCGACCGCCCAGTAGGCGAGCGAACCGATGGAAAAATCCATAAGATTTTTCATTATTATATTGACGGCGTTTTTCGCCCTGGTAAATCCGGCCTCGACCATGGCGAAGCCGGCCTGCATGAAGAA
>WFVK01000361.1 GCA_015491705.1 Nitrospirota bacterium
GAGTTAAGATTTCTCACTTCGTTCGAAATGACAGCGGGTTGATCAGATAATGACTTTCCGCAACATGAACTGATTAAATCCCGCTGATGAAACAGGAGGCATTCATGGAAGTAAGAATAAACAGGGGCGTCTTATCACTGGTTGAAGGTGATATAACAAAGCAGGATACCGACGCAATCGTAAATGCCGCAAACAAAAGCCTCAGGGGCGGAGGAGGCGTGGACGGCGCAATCCACAGGGCCGGGGGACCGAAGATTCTTGAGGAGTGCATAAAAATAGGAGGGTGTGAAACAGGCGAGGCCGTTATAACCACGGGAGGTAATCTCAGGGCGAAATATGTGATACATACCGTGGGGCCTGTTTACAGGGACGGGCTTCATAACGAACCGCGGCTGCTTGAGAACGCATACAGGAACTGCCTGAGGCTCGCATCATCAAAAGGCATAAAAAGCATTGCCTTCCCCTCCATAAGCACGGGGGCCTACGGATACCCCATCGAGGACGCCGCTGAAATAGCCCTGAAAACAGCAATCAACTGCCTCAGGGAAGAAGATACCGGCATCGAGCTGATCCGTTTTGTCCTGTTCGGGCAAAACGCCCTGTCGGTATATGAGAAAAAATTAAAAGAACTCCTTTAGTCTTCGAGGTTGATGTACATAACGCCCTTTGAGGATCTCAGGTGTATCTTTTCAGGGCGTTTTTCCGCGGGACTCTCCGGAGACTCTTCCGGGAGGACTCCCTGCGTTTCTTCTGAAGGTTCGTCGGGGACTTCCCCCTGCATTGCCACAGGGCCTTCCTGCAGTAATTCCTCAGGCCCTTCCCCGTCACCTGCGTCAGAGGATTCCGCCGGGTCATTCTCTCCACCGGCCAGCGTCCTGTATGCATGGGCATAGGCGAGCATGGTGACGGGCATGGTCACAAACAGGCCCACGATAAACGCCAGGCCCCCTGCAAGGTTTATCAGCCCGAGCAGCAATCCGAACAGAAAGAGGTCCCATTTCGCCCCTTCAGTGGCCCGGCTGCTGGCCTTAAGCGCCTCCACGGGCCCGAGATTCCTGTCAACAATAAAATAGGGGGCAAGGCTGAATTTCACCGCCCATATAACACCGGGGATTACCAGCAGGAGCACACCCCCCATGATAATAAGTCCGTACAGGAAGGTACCCGCAATAAATTTAAACAGGAGATCAAAGGATGAAAGAAGGTCATCCATCTTTCCTTTTGTCCCGTCACAGAATTTAAGACTCACCTTTATCAGCCCCATCTGGACAACAAATCCGAGGAACCAGCCTGCCAGGAAAAGCGTAAGGCTTACGATCGGAAATTCTCTTGCATATCTGCCTATTACACCCGGGAGATTCTGGATTAGAAATGCAACTATGAAAAGTATAATAAAAAATCCTATATTGCCCTTTACCGTCTCCCACCCGAATCTTACGGCATCCCCCATGGAAAATCTTTTTTCGCTCATATTATCATCTCTCCTTTATACGTCTGTCTGAAATCCGGCGTGTCTCTGTTTTACGCTGTCACCCCTCCCCTGTTAATAACTTATCGGCAGACATGGTAATATACTTTAATGGAACGGCAAGCCTCATCTTCAGGGAGCAACACGCGGCATGTTTAAGCTGAGATCGGATTTCAGACCTGCGGGGGACCAGCCAAAGGCCATTGAAGCGCTTACCCGGGGTATCAGGAGTAACATCAGGCATCAGGTGCTCCTTGGTGTTACGGGGTCGGGCAAGACGTTTACAATCGCCAATGTGATTGCAGACTTCAACAGGCCCGCGCTTGTCATAGCGCACAATAAAACGCTTGCGGCCCAGCTCTACGGGGAATTCAGGACATTCTTTCCGGATAATGCCGTGGAATATTTTGTGAGCTATTACGACTACTATCAGCCCGAGGCATATATCCCCTCCACGGATACATATATTGAAAAAGACGCCATGATAAACGACGACATCGACAGGCTGAGACATGCGGCTACACGTGCAGTGCTTGAAAGAAACGATACCATTGTAGTGGCGTCGGTCTCCTGCATCTACGGCATAGGTTCACCGGAGGATTATCTAGGCATGCATCTCTTTATAGAAGAGGGGATGCATACTGAAAGGGACGCCTTTCTTGCCCGCATCGTGGACATGCTTTATGAGCGGAGCGAAGACTTCAGGAGGGGCACATTCCGTGTAAGGGGTGATGTTGTCGAGATATTTCCGTCCTTTTCAGGTGACACTGCAATAAGGGTCGAATTCTTCGGGGACGATATCGATGCAGTGTATGAATTTGATCCCCTGTCGGGCAGGATATCGAGACGCCTTTCAAAGGTCGCCCTTTATCCCAACAGCCACTGGATAACGCCGAGGGACAGGATTGAGAGGGCGCTCGCAGCAATCAGCGCCGAGCTTGAGGAAAGGCTGGCCTTTCTTCTGAGGCAGGGCAAGGAGACCGAGGCAAAGAGGCTTGAACAGAGGACCAGGTTTGATATGGAAATGCTCAGGGAATTCGGCTACTGCCACGGAATAGAAAACTATTCGAGGCACCTGAGCGGAAGGGCGCCGGGCGAACCGCCTTTCTGCCTTATAGATTATTTCCCTGATGACTTCCTGATAATAATAGATGAATCGCATGTAACCGTTCCGCAGATACGCGGCATGTATGAAGGAGACAGGGCAAGAAAACAGACACTGATCGACTTCGGTTTCAGGCTGCCTTCAGCCCTTGATAACCGGCCCCTGAAGTTCAGCGAGTTTGAACAGAGGGTAAAGAAGGCGATCTACGTATCCGCTACACCGGCTGAATATGAGATCCGCAGATCAAACAACAGGGTCATTGAGCAGATAGTCAGGCCCACGGGCCTGAAGGACCCGCCGATAGAGCTGCGGCCCGTGTCGGGCCAGGTGGATGACCTTCTGAAGGAGATACGGAAACGGGCGGCAATGGGTGAACGCGTGCTTGTAACGACCCTGACAAAGAAAATGGCCGAAGACATCACCGCGTACTATACAGACCTTGGGATAAAGGCAAGATACCTGCACTCGGATGTCGACACACTCGAGAGGGTGGAAATCCTGAGAGACCTGAGGCTCGGGAAATTTGATGTGCTTATCGGTGTGAATCTGCTCAGGGAGGGACTCGATATTCCCGAGGTCTCGCTTGTCGCCGTATTTGATGCAGACAAGGAAGGGTTCCTGAGGTCAGCCCGCTCGCTCATCCAGACAGCGGGAAGGGCCGCGAGAAATATCAACGGCATGGTTATATTCTATGCGGATACCGTAACCGGCTCCATGAAGACGGCAATAGACGAAACAAACAGGAGGCGCAGGATACAGGAAGAGTATAATATCAGAAACAACATAACACCTGAATCCATCAAAAAGGATATAACGGATATACTGAGCTCGATCTACGAGGCCGACTACTGGACAGTGCCTGTTGTGGCGGAGGAACGAATCGAATATGAAGATGAATCCGAGATAGCAAAGCTCGAACAGGAAATGAAGCAGGCCGCTGAAAGGCTCGAGTTTGAAAAAGCCGCTGCCTTGAGAGACAGGATCAGGGCACTGAAGGAGAGACTTCTTGCACTCGGGGTGAAAAATTAGGCGGCAGGTGAAAGCCCGCGGTTTTCCGGAGGGCTCTCACTGCGGCCTTCAGTTTCTTATGCAACAATCAAGGTGTTACTCTGTCGGGTAACCCTTCTTTGTCCAGGCGGGGAACCCTTCCCTGAGCCAGTAGACATTCTTGTAACCGTTTCTGATCAGCCTCACAACGGATTTATATGACTTCCAGCATTTTGGACCATTGCAGTAAACAACTATCGGCGTGTTCTTGTCTTTCGGATATTTCTCCAACTGAAACTTGTCCTTGCTTTCATCAAAATCCGGCCTCTTGGCGCTCTTTTCATTATAATAGGCCGAGATTGCGCCCGGGATATGGTTTTCCACATATTCGCCCTTTTTTCTGGCATCGTAAATCTTGACCTTGCCAAGATTTGCCTTCACCCACTCTGCATCAACAACGGTCACTCCTTCAATCGACTCAGGGGTGACGGGTTTTCCCGCGGTTGCCTGCCCTGCTATCAGCAGTATCGACAGCGCCGCCAATACTGTTAGAACTTTTTTCATACAACGTTCCTCCTTTAAAAAATTTCAATTGCAGACCTGAAGGTCTTCTTTCATCCTCTGAACCCTTGTACTTCAGATAAGGTTTTACAGCAGGCTCTCCTGC
>WFVK01000362.1 GCA_015491705.1 Nitrospirota bacterium
GTATTCATCAATACCTATTTTTTCTGCGAGGGAGGCCGCTACCTGCCTGTTGTCGCCGGTAAGCATCTCCGTGCGGATATTGTGTCTCTTCAGACTGGAGATTATGAGGGGGGCCTTTTCCCTGACCCTGTCAGCCAGTGCAATAACGCCAATGGCCCTGCCGGTGTCGGATATGAATATGGAGGTCTTCCCCTCCTGCTCAAACCTGTCGAGCTCTTCGGGGATATCTATGGACAGATCATCAAACAGGTTCCGGGCGCCGGCATAATACGTGGTACCGTCAATCCGGGCCTCAAGCCCCATACCTTTGATGGCCCTGAAACTGCTTATCTCCCTGAACGGTATATTCTCACTGCGCGCCTTCCTGATAACGGCCTTTGCAATGGGATGCTCGGAGCGGGACTCCAGGGAGGCGGCGATGGACAGCACCTCATCCGCGGAATGATGATTGAAGCCGATGATGTCCTCCACTTCCAGCTTCCCCTTTGTAAGGGTGCCGGTTTTATCAAATGCAACGGCCCTGACCCTGTTCAGTTCCTCCAGGTAGGTGGCCCCCTTTATCAGCACGCCCTGTCTTGCAGAGCCGCTCAGTGCGGAGACCATGGCAACCGGAGTTGATATGGCCAGGGCGCACGGGCACGAGATGACCAGAAGCACGAGGGCGCGGTAAAACCAGACATCCCATTGATAGCCGAGGATAAAGGTGGGGATGATAAATACGGCAAATGCAAGGCCGATAACAGCGGGCGTGTAGTAACGGGCGAACCTGTCTATGAATTTCTCCGTGCTTGACTTCTTTTTTTCGGCCTCTTCAACCAGCTTGACGATCCTCGAAAGCACCGTCTCGCCGGTCTTTTTTGTAATCCGCACCTCGAGATAGCCTTCCTCGTTCATTGTCCCTGCATACACCGGGTCTCCCTCGGTCTTGTCCACGGGCACGGACTCCCCCGTGATGGGGGACTCGTCAACGGATGAATGGCCGACCACTACCGTGCCGTCCAGGGGTATCTTCTCGCCGGGCCGGATGACGACGGTCTCACCGATCCCGATTTCGTGCACGTGAACCTCGACTTCCCCTCCCTGCCTCTTGACCTTTGCTGTTTCAGGGGCCAGTTTCAGCAGTTGGCTTATTGATTTTCTCGCATTGTCAGCCGCGTAGTCCTCGAGCGCCTCTGCAATAAAAAACAGGAAGACCACGGCTGCGCCCTCCTCGCCGTGCCCTATGAAAAAAGAGCCGAAGGCCGCAATGGATATGAGGCAGTTCATGTCCAGGCGCCGTCTGAGTACCGAGCGGCCCGCCTTTTTCAGTATTTCCCTCCCGGACACAGCGATTACCGATACAAAGAGGACCTGCGCGATGATGTTCAGGGGGGTAAGAAACTCCAGTACCAGCCCTGCTGCAAGGAGCGCCCCTGCAATGCCGCCGGTTATCAGCTTCCCGCGCCTCCAGGACTCCGGTTTTTCTTCAAAAAAACCGGTCGCGCAGCAGGAACAGCTCTTCTCTTCCTCACACGTGTTGTTTATGACCTGAAGCTTCATCTTCTGCATATCCTCTTTCCTCTTGTTATTTGTTTTTATTCACGGACATGTTTCAGTCCCTCGTTGAACAGCCTGTTTATATGGCGGTCGTCTAGGGAGTAGTAAACCCTCTTGGCCTCTTTCCTGAATTTGACTAGCCGCATGTTCCTCAGTATTCTCAGTTGATGCGAGACAGCGGAGATGCTGTTTCCCAGGATGTTTGCTATATCACAGACGCAGAGTTCTTCCTTTGACAGTGCATAGATTATCTTTGTCCTGGCGGGGTCGGCGAGTACGCTGAATATCTCCGACAGACTGTGGATGTCCCTGTCGGAGGGCATTGCCTTTTTGACCGCCATGACCTTTGCCCTGTCAATGGACCTGACCTCGCATACGTCCTGTTCCCTGTTCTTGGGCACGGGAGCGACCTCCATTGATTGTTTGAACAATTGTTCAAATATAATATATATGATGTTCTCCTGTCAAGCCCCGATAGCCCCCCCAAACGGGCTTAAACGCTCACTGCAATATCCGTATCTCGTTGATGCCCCTATTTTACCTGCCCTTGCAGGGCGTTCTGTTTGCACCTGATTTATGCGCCCTTTCGCGTTATCCTTATTTTGTCTTTTAACCATTTGGGTTACCTCCTGTTGTAAAAGATTTTTCCTTGAATCCTTTATTTTACAGGGTAACCCTTATGGTTATCTCTTTTGTGTGCAAGATTCAGGTTATACTTCTGAAAGAAAGCTTCACCCAGAACGCGGTGTGTTATTTTATTGGGATGCATGCTGTCAATAAACAATTCATAACCTGTCAGCCTATGAGGCGCCATGTCTTCAATAATTCTCATACCGTCAATAAATGGAACATTCTCTTTTTTACAGACATCTCTTATGATCTGATTAAACTCTCTGACGATCAGCCTTCGGGATTTTTCTATATGCTTCCAGTAGGCTTCATAAGCCTGTTCCATTGCGCCAAGACCCTCGTAAGATTTTCCCATGTAATGATAAAGCCGTGCATTCCGGGAATCTATTTTCTCCGCAAAAAGGAAATATTCTATTGCTTTATTGTAATTTTTTTTCTTCAACTCATTTATGCCGGATTCATATGCCTTATTCCATGCAGCCAACTGCTTTCCGTCCAGTCCGTCAC
>WFVK01000363.1 GCA_015491705.1 Nitrospirota bacterium
TTGAAACTAATCCTGAGCTTGCGTCATTTCGACCAGCGGGAGAAATCTTTATATCGCGACGGGTTAAGATTTCTCACTTCGTTCGAAATGACAGCGAGCTGATCAGATAACGACGTTCCGCAACATGAACTAACCATTTTACTGCAAGGCCGGGTGCGATATTTATTTTTCAGCATTGGCTATTCCGGAGAAGGCGAGAACAAACGCTTATCATCTTGCTGTAGCATCACGGCATGGAATTGATTTTATAGTTTCATGGAACTGTACACATATTGTGAATGGCCGCATCAGGATGTTGATGAAGAGATTAATGCAAGACAAGGAATAAGAACACCAATAATTTGCACTCCGGAAGAACTTATGGAGGGATAACATGGAACAGGAACCTATATTAAAAGAGATTCGTAGAATCAGACTCGGGATCGAAGCGGAGTGCGGGAACGATTCCCGGAAATAGTTCGAGCATATCCAACAGGTACAGAAGCAATACAGCAATAGGTTAGTCCGCTTCAAACCAAAGCCGGCATTGAAGTTGGCCAAGGCTGAATAAAAAAGTCTAATCTATTTCAGCGTAAGCGTTTAATTAACCCCACTGGGGAAGCGGGGTTAATTAAACGCTTACCTTACATAAGATTGACGGGGTCCACATCAATGTCGGTTTTTATTCCCCTGCACCCCTTTAGGCACTCCAGTACGGCCCCTGCAGACTCGCGCAGTTTTCTGGAGTTTTTTCCCTTCAGTATGATATGCCATCTCCAGAAGTTCCTGAGTTTTTCGATCGGAGCCGGAGCCGGGCCGAGTATCTCTGTATCTTTCCCGCCCTGCGTGCGCGGTATTTTCTTTATTTTCCTTGAGACGGCGGCGGCGGCTTTTTCCCCTGCATCCCTGTCCCTGAAACTTAGAATAATCCTCAGCAGTCTGCCGTAAGGCGGATATGAGAGCTCTTTACGCTGTGCCATCTCCCTCTCATAAAATCCTCTGTAATCGTGGTTCCGCACATAATCGAAAACATAGTGGCCTGCCTCGTATGTTTGTATGTATGCCTTCCCGGGGACATCACCCCGCCCGGACCTCCCTGCAAGCTGCGTGAAGAGCTGAAACGCCCTTTCCGCAGACCTGAAGTCCGGCATGTTCAGGGCGATGTCAGCGGAGACAACGGCTGAAAGGGTGACATCCGGGAAATCGTGGCCCTTTGCCACCATCTGCGTACCCATGAGCAGGTCGATCTTTTTCTCCTCCATATCCCTGATAATGCTGTAGTGTGAAAATTTTTTGCGTGTTGTATCCCTGTCCATTCTCCTGACCGCAAGTTCCGGGATCAGGGCCTTAAGCTCTTCCTCAACCCTCTGCGTGCCGGTGCCGAGATACTTTACCTTTGCGCCCCCGCAGTTGGGGCACAGATCGCCTGGTTTCAGGTGTGAACCGCAGTAATGGCAGTTCAGGGTCCTTGTGTCCTTGTGATATATGAGGGTGATGCTGCACGCGGGGCATTTGTATGTATGGCCGCAGTCGGCGCAGATGCAGAAAGGCGAATATCCCCTCCTGTTAAGCATTATGAGGGACTGGTATCCGGCGGAAGTGTTTTCTCTCAGGCTGTTTATGAGCTTATTCGAGAGAGAAAAGGTCTGTTTGTCTTCGGCGGTCATGTCTATGATCTCAATCCGGGGCATGGACTTGTGATCCACCCTGTTCCTGATTTCAAGGTAGGTGAACTTCCCCTTCCGCGCGGCATGTAATGCCTCCATGGACGGTGTTGCAGAGCCAAGGATCACCTTCAGCCCCTCAAGCTTTGCCCTTGCAAGGGCCACGTCCCGCGCATTATATCTCAGGCCGTCACGCTGTTTATAGGATGACTCCTGTTCTTCATCTATGATGATCAGGCCGGGGTTTTCAAAAGGGGCGAATACCGCGCTCCTGACCCCGATAACCACCCTTGCCTCTCCGCTCTTCATCTTCCGCCAGTATGTTATCCGCTCCCCGGTAGAAAGGCCGCTGTGGAAAAAGACGACCTTATCCCCGAAGCTGCTCCGCAATCTGTCGATTATCTGTACGGTGATGGCGATTTCAGGCACGAGGACGATGGCCTGCCTGTCGGGAGGCAGTGATTTAATGGCATTAACGTAGACTTCCGTCTTGCCGCTTCCCGTGACGCCGTGAAGCAGAAAGACGCCCCTGTCCGCTTTGTTTATCTCCCTCAGTACCCTGCGCTGCGCCGGTGTCAGCTCGGGCGTTTCCTCCTTCCTGATGTCAGCGGAATATGTAATCCTCGGTCTTCCCGGCATCTTTCCCGAAAAAAAAGCCGCGGGCACGGCATTTTTGAGGGCGAGGCCTGTGGTGGACATATAATATTGCCCGGCCCACCTGATAAGCCTGAGTATGTTCTCCGGGACCAGCGGCTCATCATCTATGAGGGATTTTATTGATTTGAGGGTCTTTGATTTATCCGCCGGACCGGCGGTAAATCCCGTGACGATCCCTGTCTTGTGGCCTTTTTTAAAGGGGGCCACCACGCGCGAACCGCGCCTTATTGCCGGTCTGAGTTCTTCAGGGACGATATATGTAAAGGCCTCCGCGTTTATCGGGAACAGGATATTTGCAAGCATGGGACTCCCTAAGCGTGGTCCCGGACCGTCCGCGCCGCCCGCAGCCCCCTCCTTCTGAACCACTTCTCTGTCTCGACCGCAAAGAATACGACGGATGAGAGCGACAGGGAGACGAGCAGTTCACCGGCGGTAAGCGGAGCGGTTTTGAAGACAGGATTCAGAAAAGGCACGTATATTGTCGCCATCTGCAGAAGAAAAGTCAGCAGGACCGCGCCGAAGAGGGGCATGTTGGAAAACAGCCCCTGTTTGAACAGTGACTCTGTCTCTGACCGTATGGCGAGCACATGGCCCATCTGGCTCAGCGACAGCACGGTAAACACCATGGTCTGCCAGTGTGCCTCGCTGGTCTTCATGAACCACGCCTGCGTAAAGATCGACACGCTTCCCATGAGGAGGCCCACCCAGAATAAATGATATCCGAGACCGTGTGCAAAGATGCTCTCCTTGGGGTGCCGGGGAGGCTTCTTCATGATCCCCTTTTCCTCCGGTTCCACTGCGAGGGCAAGTCCGGGCAAGCCGTCTGTTACAAGGTTAATCCACAAGATATGGATTGGTAAAAGCGGAATGGGCAGCCCCAGGAAAGGCGGCAGGAATATCGTCCATATCTCTCCTGAATTGCTCGTCATGGTATATTTTATGAACTTGCGGATGTTGTCGAATATCCTCCTGCCCTCTTTAACCGCCTTTACAATGGTTGCGAAATTGTCGTCAAGGAGTATCATGTGGGATGATTCCTTGGCAACGTCCGTGCCCGTGATGCCCATTGCGACCCCGATATCCGCCCTCTTCAGGGCCGGTGCATCATTGACACCGTCTCCCGTCATTGCAACGAACTCTCCCTTATCCTGAAGTGCCCTGACTATCTTTATCTTCTGCTCGGGCGCCACCCTTGCGTAGACCCTTATCTTCTCCACCCTCTCCTTAAATTCCTCAATGGAAAGCCTGTCAAGCTCGGTCCCTGTCAACACGCCGTCCCCGTCACTGATTATCCCGAGTCTCTTTGCTATATTTTTTGCCGTAAGCGGATGATCTCCGGTGATCATCACCGGTTTTATACCCGCGGTCCTGCACATGGCAACCGCCTCTCTTGCCTCTTCCCTCGGCGGATCCATCAGTCCTGCAAGACCGAGGAAGGTAAGGTCATTCTCCGCGCTCTCCGGGGTGATCTTTTCAGGCAGCGCTTCCCAGCGTCTCTCTGCAAAGGCAAGTGTCCTTAATCCCTCGCCGGCCATCCTGTTGTTTACGGATATGAGTTCTTTCCGGAACGTCTCCGTAAGCTCCACGGTTTCCCCGCGGTAGAGGATATGTGTGCATCTGTCAAGAACCGACTCAAGGGCCCCCTTTGTAAAGGAGACGATCCGGCCGTTCTGAACCGCGGCCTTGTCACGGACTTCATGAAATGTGGTCATGCACTTCCTGCCGGAATCGAACGGGATTTCGGCTATCCTCGGAAAATCCCCTTCGAGTCTGTTTTTGTTGAACCCCCTGCGGTCTGCAAATTCAAAAAGCGCCGTTTCCGTAGGATCCCCTATTATCCTGCCGTCCCCGCCCTGAACCGCATCATTGTTAAGCGCCATGGCGTAAAACAGGAACACCGGCTGAGTGCCCGGTGCCGAGAGGTCCTGTTTCTCCGGATTTCTGAATGCTTTCCCGTCTACAAACAGTTCATCGACGGTCATCCTGTTCAGGGTAAGCGTTCCTGTCTTGTCCGAACATATGTAGGTAACCGAGCCGAGCGTCTCAACCGCCGGAAGTTTTCTCACGAGGGCGTTCTGCCTCACCATCTTCCTGGCCCCTATGGCAAGGGATATGGTTACAACCGCAGGCAGTGCCTCCGGGATGGCGGCTACGGCAAGGCTGACGGCCGTGAGAAACATTATCAGCGGCTGCTCGCCCCTTAACAGGCCGGTTACAAAGACAACAGCGCAGATTGCAATGACCGCAAGCCCGAGCCGCTGGCCGAATCTGGCAAGCCTCTTCTGCAGGGGTGTTTTCACTTCTTCCTCACCCTGGAGCATGGCGGCTATCTTCCCGAGTTCGGTCTTCATGCCCGTTGAAATAACTATGCCGCTGCCCCTGCCGTATGAAACAGTGGTGCCTTTGAAGGCCATGTTCCTCCTGTCGCCGAGCGGTATGGATTCGCCGCTGAGCGTCTCGGCGGTTTTATCAACCGGAACGGATTCGCCCGTGAGGGCGGCCTCTTCAATCCTGATCTGTGCAGCCTCTGTAAGACGTATATCAGCCGGGACTATCCTGCCGGCCTCAAGGAGGACCATATCCCCCGGGACAAGCCCGGATGCATTGATATCCACAGGTTTCCTGTCCCTGAGCACCAGCGCCGTGGGCGCGGCCATTTCCTTCAATGCCCTCATCGCCTTTTCTGCACGGTACTCCTGGACAAAACCGATAATTGCGTTAAGTATTACAATAACCACGATGGCGATTGTATCGGAGAGTTCCCCCATCATGCCCGATACCACGGCAGCCGCTATAAGAATTATAATCATGAAATCCTTGAACTGATCGAGAAACATCATGAAAGGGGTCTTTTTCCCGGTCTCCAGCAGTTCATTGGGACCGTACTCATCAAGCCTCTTGGCTGCATCATCGGAAGACAGTCCGCCGGGGGAGGATTTCAGGTATTCGAAAATCTCTTTAATATCCTTCTGATGCCAGTTCAATTTATACCTCTCTTTGTTTTCTTTCATCCGGAAAATCCGCCTGAATTCACCGCTCTGCGCCCGGCTCTCCCGCCCGTTTATACAAGATTAAGCTTAATTTTAATACAATTGGCAAAATTTATTCATATATTGACATGTTTCGTTTGACAGCAAAGTATGCTCTATGCTACTGTTTTATACTTCATAGCTTCATAGCCCGGTGTTGCCATCAGCCCGCATCCGCTAAAGAGCAGGGGTTAAACTCTGACAGACACCGAACATCATAGCCCTGCAACAAAGCTGAATACGTTGTCCTTAACGGCAGGGATAAAATAACTTCGAAACACAACATAAAGTAAGGAGGAAGATTAAAATGCCGCTTGATCCAACCAAACATGCCGACTGGGAAATTGCTGAAGCTGCAGAAGCCGACATGAAGACAGTCTACAGGTTAGGAGAAGAACTGGGGCTTGAAAAAGAAGAACTCCTGCCCCACGGCCATTATGTAGCAAAACTGGATTTCAAAAAAATCCTCGAACGCCTGAAGGATAAACCCGACTGCAAATATGTTGACGTCACCGCAATAACACCCACACCGCTGGGCGAGGGCAAATCCACGACCACCATGGGACTTACGCAGGGGCTGGGCAAGAGAAAGAAAAACGTTATAGCCGCTATCAGGCAGCCTTCCGGCGGTCCTACCATGAACATAAAGGGCTCGGCCGCGGGTGGAGGACTCAGCCAGTGTATACCGCTGACCCCGTTTTCGCTGGGTCTTACCGGTGATATAAATGCGATCATGAATGCGCACAACCTCGCGATGGTCGCCCTGACCTCAAGAATACAGCATGAGTTCAATTACGATGACGAGCAATGGGCCAAACGCAAACAGAAACGCCTCAACATAGACCCCCGAAATGTGGAGATGAAGTGGATAATAGACTTCTGCGCCCAGGCCCTGAGGGATATAACCATAGGCCACGGCGGCAAGATGGACGGATTCATGATGAGGTCTGGTTTTGCAATAGCCGTCTCATCAGAGGTCATGGCAATACTGTCCGTCTCAACAGACCTCAGGGACATGAGGGAGCGCATGGGCAGGATCGTTGTCGCCTACGACAAGAAGGGCAATCCCGTGACAACCGAGGACCTTGAGGTTGCAGGCGCAATGACCGCCTGGATGGTTGAGGCCCTTAATCCGAACCTGATGCAGACTCTCGAGGGGCAGCCGGTGCTGGTGCATGCAGGACCTTTTGCAAACATCGCTATAGGCCAGTCTTCAATAATTGCGGACAGGGTCGGCCTCAAGCTCGGTGAGTATCATCTTACGGAGTCGGGGTTCGGCGCGGATATAGGTTTCGAAAAATTCTGGAACCTGAAGTGCCGGTTCTCCGGACTTAAACCGAATGCAGCGGTACTTGTCGCCACAATCCGGGCGCTGAAATGCCACGGCGGAGCACCCATACCGGTACCGGGAAGGCCGATGCCCGAGGAATACATGAAAGAAAACGTCGGCTGGGTTGAGGAAGGATGCGGTAATCTTGTTCACCATATCAACACAGTGAAGAAGGCGGGGATCAACCCTGTTGTCTGCATAAACGCATTCTATACAGACACCGATAATGAGATCAATGCAGTGAGGAGGATTGCCGAGGAAGCCGGCGCGCGCGTGGCAGTATCAAAGCACTGGCAGTACGGCGGCGAGGGAGCTCTTGAACTTGCAGACGCCGTAATAGATGCATGTAATGAGCCCAATGACTTCAAGTTCCTCTACGAGCTTGATACTCCTGTCAGGACGCGTATAGAGATGATAGCCGAGCAGGTCTACGGCGCGGACGGCGTTGAATACACTCCCGAGGCACTTGCAAAGGCCAGGAGGATGGAAGCCGACCCGGAGATTTCCAAACTCGGCACCTGCATGGTCAAGACACATCTGAGCCTCTCCGACAACCCCGGCCTGAAGGGAGTCCCCAGAGGGTGGAAACTGCTCGTAAGGGATATCCTCACCTATAAAGGCGCTGGATTTATTGTTCCTGTTGCAGGAGCGATAAAACTCATGCCCGGCACAAGCTCCGACCCTGCTTACAGACGGGTGGATGTGGATACGGAAACAGGAAAAGTGAAGGGGTTATTCTAACAGATTGAACCTTCAGCAACCCCTGTTATTGTCGCCTGCAGTAGCAGGGGTTGTTGATTTTCTTAATG
>WFVK01000364.1 GCA_015491705.1 Nitrospirota bacterium
ATAATTCCTTAATGCTCATGTTTACCGGCTTGATAACAGGTTCCACAAGATTGTATTTGCTGTAATCCCGTGTAGCTATGTACGGTTTAAGTTCATCAAATATATCCGAATAAGGCCACGGAGCTATTGCGAGAAAGAATGCCATGTCAGGATTATAGTGTTTGGCAAGCTCAAGTGTGGTGTGGATTGATTCCTTTGTCTCTCCAGGCATTCCGAGGACAAAGGATGTCTCCGAGACTATATCGTGCTGGTTGATAAGTTCAATAGCCATCATTGATTCTTCCACTTTCACGTTCTTATTGAACATGTTCAGCGTGTTCTGACTTACGGATTCAACGCCTACATAAATATGCACTATTCCCGCTTTTTTATATTTATAGAGTATATCCTTGTCCCTGAGTATGTCCTCTACTCTTGTCTCCATAAGCAGGTCAATGCCAAGGTCTTTTTCAATCAGCATATCCAGGATTCTTTCCCACCGTGCCCGGTCAAGGGTAGGGTTTTCATCAGGTATCATTGCCACATTTACGCCGAATTCCTTGCGGAGATACTCGAGTTCAGCAAGGAAGTTATCAGGGGTTCTTGCCCTCCATCTGCGTTTCCAGAACAACTGCTGCGAGCAAAAGCTGCACTGCTGGGAGCAACCCCTTGAAGAGCTGATTATTGCAAGTGTGGAGTCTTTTTTGGGCCTGTAGGAATATATCTCCCAGTCAACCAAGTCCCATGCAGGGGAAAGCCTGTCAAGATTTTCAATAAAGTCTCTCTCTCCGGTGACAACTGCTTTGCCCCCGGCCCTGTAGGCAACCCCTTTTACTTTTGAAATATCGCGGTTTGCAAAATAACAGTCAAGGAGTTCCGGCATGGTTGCCTCTCCTTCGCCGCGGATAATGAAATCTACAATCGGGTGATTATCCGCAAGAATTTCTTCCCAGCAGAAGGTCGGGTGAATATTGCCCATGACAGTAACAATTGCAGGGTTTATTTCCTTGGCAATATCAAGCACCTTCAGCGCCTCGTGAACAGAAGCAGTAATAACGGTCACAGCCACCACATCAGGCCTTGACAACTCTATCCTGTCCTGTATCTCCTTATAACCGTGGAAACAGGACATTGCGTCATATATCTCAACATCATAGCCGGCTTCTCTCAGGCCCCCGGCAATATAGACAAAACCGAGATTAAGCCATGTCCCGGCAGCCTCAACCACTCCGCTGTGATAGGGTGGAGTTATGAGTAGAACTTTCTTCTTCATCTTTACATGAAATATGAGCCGTGTAGGGTTTCAATTATAAAAGGGATAAAAAAGATTGTTATAACTGAAACAACAAAGCATGCAATCAACATATATACTGATTTTACTCCCCGTAATTTAAAAAAATATCGCAGGTGTAAAAAAAGACCGTACAAAAGCCAGGTTATAAGCGACCATGTCTCTATAGGGTCCCATCCCCAGTACCTTCCCCATGCCTCATTTGCCCAGATAGAGCCGGCAACAATGGTTATGCTCCAGAATATAAAGCCGAATGCAATAAATTTATAGCTATATTCATCAAGCACTTCAAGGGAGGGCAGTTTCCGGTAGAATTCCCTGTCCTTATTCCCTTTTTTAAGCAGGTACAAAACCGCAGAGCCCAGGGAGATTAATATGGCTCCCACAGCCAATTTATTGAACAGTATATGTATTACAAGCCATACACCGCTCAAGGCAGGGGGAAGCTTTTTTAATTCAGGGTTTGCGAACAGGCCGAAAGTCATCATCAGGAAACTGAGCGGGACCACAATGATGCCTGCTGCCCTGAGCCTCGGGATCTTCCATCCGACCAGGATAAACATTAATATTACCACCCAGGCATTTGATGATAAAACCTCATATTTAGCCATGTACGGCCCGTGCCCCGCCATATTCCATCTCAGGCCGAGGGCTATGGAGTGAGGGACAAGCCCGGCTAATGCGGAAAACATCCCGTATTTCAGCACACTGGTTTTTTTGAATGAGACACTGTATGCAAAAAATATAGTCGATACAATATACAAGGCCACGGCACCCCAGTGAAATATGACTTCATATTTTAATAAATGCAGGTTATCCATGTTCTCTCACAAAGGATTGCTGATGAGCGGCTGCTTCTTTCATGTCTTTTCTGAGTTCATCCTCAATCTCTTTCATCTCCTCTCTGAAAAGCGCATTGTATCTTTTTGTCATACCGTCAATTGCGATATTGCCCGAGGCATCCACGCTTGCATGTATCTCTTTGTAAGGCATCAGGAAAATCATAACAGCCCCTGCAATGCCTGCAATAAATCCTGCATACGTAATAAATATCCCGGGGTTTTCAGCAAATATTAATCCGCTCCAGTTTCGGATGTCTGCAAAGTATAATACATCCTCCCCAAGTTTTACGGCATTGCCGGGGAGTAACAACCCGTTAAAGATTATCTGTGAGGGGTCCGCTGACCTGTTTTTGTAAACCGTCAGGTAAAGAATGGGCATTGCCGGATAAAAGGAGGGCTTTCTTATATCAGGATAGAATTTCATCTCAAAGAGGTAGCCGGTTGTGGGGAAGTCTGATTTGCCTATGGCAGGTTTGTTCACATCCGCGGGCCTGTCAAGGGTGAAACGCGTCAGGATTTCCTCCCCTGATTGTTGCTTTAGTATAAAAGAGAGTGCATAGCCGTAATCAAGTGACTGGTATATCTTTGTCCCATTAACCACAAGGGGATTGTTGACAGAAAGCATGTGACGGCTGGTCTTTCCATCACTGATAACAGTTAAGGAGCTTTCTACGAATTTTACCTGCCAGTCTTCCCAGTAAGTGTGTCTGAATCCCCGGAGATGCGTTTTAAAGTCAGGATTGAAATCTTTTGTCAAAATGCCCATATTTTTAACAAGAAAACCGTCGTCCCTTCCATCAAAGGTTTCTCCCTCTATAAGCTGGACAAATCCCCTTTTCTGAAAGGAAAATGCTATGAGAGCTGAAACTATAACAAGCAGGAGGCCCGAATGAAAAATGACACTCCCCCACCTGCCTATGGAATTTTTTGCGAATATCAATTTTCGTTCACGGTTCACTGATGTCTGTGAATTGCGGACGGTTAATAATCGGTATCCCCTGCTGATGAAGACACTTTTTATTTTATCTGGCGCCTCTGTTTCAAATATGTCCGTAGTCTGTGGTCCGTGGTCTGTGGTCTGTCTCAGATTCCTCCTGACCTGCAGATAAACGGAATATCCCAGCGATACCGTTACAAGAAAGACAGCGGATAAAAACCAGAATGATGTATATACCCTGTTTAATTGAAGGCGGTTGACAAACCGGTACGTATAAATGTTCTTTTCTTTCCATGTCTCAAAATAGGATGGGCTCTTATCCGCGGCCTGGGGAATAAGAGAGCCTGCGACACAGGCAATGAGTATAATCATAATCAGGGATATTATGGTCCTGGGGGATATAAGAAATTTTTTTATCCTTATGCTGGAAGACCGCATTTTTATTTAGATATTCCTGATAACATATCCCCGAATCAGTATAGTATTCGGGGATATTATGGGTCGCCGCCTGAGAGATTATGGCCGTTAGCACATGTTACATTGCAGTTACTCTTGCTATAACCCATAGGGCTGGCAGCTTTTTGAAATGCCGTTATCTTAAGGCTGTTGCCGCCGTAATTATATGGCGCAGGGTCTGTATTATATCCAATAAGCCTTGACCTTTTCGATCCGTGGGGAACCGCTACATGACACTCAACACATGCCCTGTTGCTGTGAGCGCCACCCCTACCCATGCTTCTTGAATGAACATTGTTCTTCCAGGTCCCGTCGTAAATAGGATGGCAGTTCTTGCAGAAGAGGCCGCCGTATGAGGTGAAGTTGTTCTTGTCACTCAGTCTCCAGAGCTGCCCGTCATTTCTTGCAGGCCAGTACTTGTATGTACCCTTTAACATGAATTTCACATTTGAGCCGTGGGGTCCTTTTGCGCCGGATCCCTCGTTGTCCGCTCCGTGGCAGTCCGAGCAGTACATTGTCTGGTTTCCCACATTCGTCCACGGAGATGACATCTGTGATGCGGTAAGGGCCTTCGGAGAGTATGAGCCTGTCTGGTTGTTTAATGTCACGACTACCGAATGGACGGATTTATTGTTCCTGTTGAACTCCCACGCCTGATCGGTGATATTTATGCCGGACGGCCCGATGATTGATGAGACGCCGTTCGTCAGGCTGCCGAGGCCGTAGTATGAATGGCACTTGAAGCATATCTGGTATTCCTTGCTGCTTCCGTCAGGATAGGCCGGCGGCCTTCTGACGGTAAATATTTTCGGCTGTGTCCAGATGGAGGGCCATGACGGCACCACCCCCCACACATTCTTAAGCGCACCGGAGACCGCATTCCCCGGAGGGGTATGAGTAGAGCCGGTGGAGTCAAGGGCATGGGGATTGTGGCAGTCCACACATTCGGCATGCCTGTTGGCCGGGCCGAAACTGCTGCCGGCCTCGGATTTGCCCGTCTCCGGCAGCACATGGCGGTTGTTGAAACTGTGCGTGGGATGGCTGTAGCTCTTGTTCAACTGCGCCTTTACGTTCTTGAAGGCGCCGCCCTGTGTGCCGTCATGGCAGGCCTCGCAGCCCATCTCATAGGCAGGGCTGTCCCCTGTCTTTGAATCGCGTGCAAACAGCATGTTGGGAATCAGGCCTGCACCGTCATTATAACCGTGTGGATTATGGCAGTTATGGCAATTCCCGGCATCATCAAGAGGGGGTCCCGGAGGCACGGGGTCCGGACTCCACAGCATGTTGCTGCTGGAATAGTGGATGGAATTGTTGTATTTTGTCTTTCCCTGGTATATCCCGTATCTTCCGTATCCTAACGGCATTGAGCCTATGGTGAAGGTCTCATGGCAGGCATAGCAGAGTTCGTTCCTGTCAAGCCCGAAATTCGCTCTGAACAGCGCATAGGGGGTCGGGCCTTCAGATGCGGGCGGTGTCGGTTCATTCCCGTCAACAGAGGCGTGCTGCTCATGGCACTGGGCGCAGAGCCCCTTTGTGGTGTAAGGGAAACCCGGAACCACAACTGAACGGTCGGCATCTGTCCCGTGCTTTGTTGAAGTATATGTCCCTGCGCCCGCATTACCGGCAACCAGGAGAAAATACATGGCCAGGGTTATCAAGATGGCCTGCTGTAATTTAATGCTTCCGTGTCTCAATTTTCTTCTCCAACTCAGTGATAGTCGGTCATCCCTCAGTGGCTGATGACCATTGTCCCTGTCTAATTCTTTGATGTATGGCATACATTGCATCCCGATAAAGCCGTTGAAAGTGCCGGACTCTTATAATCCCACCTCAGGATTTTGTAATAAGGTGAAGCATGCGCGCGATGGCATGACAGGCACATGACGATATCCGTGCCGGGCGTGACCCTCGCGGTGTCTAACACATTGCCGGGATCCGGTCTGGCTACGGGCGCCGTCATGCTGTATGTTGTATAGTTTGCATATTCGCCGGTGGCCTTCAGCGCAATATCCGTCGGATGCCTTAACCACGGCGATGAGTTCCCGACCTCGGAAGCGCCGCCGGTCCATGTGTGAAAGTTCCCGTGGCACCTCGAGCAGAGATAGCTGAGGGTATCCGCGGACAGGCCTGTGGATCCCTTGTACTCGTTATGGCTTGTGTTTATATTGTCCTGTTCCCAGTCAGGGTCTTCCTTTCCCACCACGCCGTTCAGAAAACGGTAGCTCAGCCCTACGGAGCTTCCGTTGACACCACCGGAGTCATCGGCATGATGGGCCCCTTTTAACGCTGTGTAATCACTTGTCGCACTCCTGTCGCCGTGGCATCCGTATTGCCCCGCGCATCTCAACTGCGCTGACATGGTCGTGCCTCCCGGAGGGGTGAGTCCCAGAAGGGAATCCTGCGATGTTATTCCTGCAAGATTGTGGCCTTTTGAGTCGTCTGATTTGACATAATAATAATTTCCGCCGGCCAGTGGAGCAACCGGTGTCAATGTATTGAATACAATGGGTGTGTCCTGGACTATGGTATTGCTTCCTGTGGATGTATGACAGCCCGTGCAGTCGCTTACAAGCAGGAATTTATTAGGGGTTGCATCGGCCTCGAACGTGTACGTGGATGTGTTCAGCTCTCTGGCCACAGGCTGGCCGTCCTGGCTGTTGTGCATCGTGTGGCAGTCACTGCAGGGATAACCGCTTTTAACGGCCGCCCGTGATGCACCGGCTGCTATAAGCAGGAGTATAAGAATAACAGAGCTTGCAAAGTATCTTTTCGGTTTCACCTTATATCCTCAAATATTTTTTAAAATATATTGCATGTCAAACCTTGCAATTGCGGCGGCAGCAGAGCCTGCCGGAAAAGTTTCTTCTATAAGGTTCTTCGGCAGTCTCCGCCCCTGCCTTTAGCAAAGATTAAGGTTAATTCACAATTTATGGCACTGTATGCACAGCGCCCGCGCCCTGTCGAATGTGAGCATGTATTTTTCCCTTGCTGAATGCATACTGTGACACGAAAGACATGTCAGAGGCTGTCCGTTGCGGGGGTCTTTGACATCCGCGCCGATCGGATGCGTTATCTTGTGCTGCGCCTCATGACATCTTGCGCACATGGTGATTTCATCTGAAATATAATAAAGCTTCCGCTTCGAGTGCACCGGTATGTGACATTCAAAACACTTCCTGTTCTTGACCGGCGCGCATTTTACGGTCTTCAGGGCCTTCTCCATGGAGGCCGTCCGTTTTTCGGTCTTCTCATGACACCTGATGCATATCCTCTGCTCATTCTTTGTGAGATTCCTCTTGCCCGAGGCGTGATAATCATGGCAGATGTTGCACGAGTTCTTTACATCCTTGACATGGACATCATCTTTCATATACAGGGTCTTGGGGTCATCCTTCTTATGGCACTTGTAGCACAGATCATCCCCCTCCGCCCTGATGGTGACCTTCCTGCCGGGTTTGATCGGATTGTGGCACTCCGTGCATTTTTTGATCATGAAGGCGGTATGGCCGTACGGGCCGAGAATGCCTTTGTCTTTTGAGCTGTGACCTGAATGACACGTGGTGCAATCCATGTCTTTTACCTCGGATGCAATGGATACCCCGCCTGCACTGCATGCGGGGGAGGTATGGCATGTCCGGCACAGCCTGTTCGGGGACGAACGCAGCAGGTTGTCTTCGACGGAGCCGTGTGAATCATGGCACGCCGAGCACCTGCCTTCCCTGAACGGCCGGCATGCAAAGGATTTCTCCATCTGATCCTTAATGTCCTCATGGCAGTTCAGGCAGAGGGTCTTCTCCTTCGTGACCAGCAGGCTCCTGTTTTCCCCGCTGTGGGCATAATGGCAGTCGGTGCATATGCTCTCCCTGAGGGCACTGTGCATGGAGCCCTTCCAGACAAGGTCTCTGATATCCTTGTGGCAATTCAGACAAACGGAATCAACCCCGTTGTTCATCAGGCCCTTGACATTGCTGACGTGCGAATTGTGGCATTTCAGGCACCTGCCCTTTTTAAAAAGGACATGAACATATTTATCCGACAGGTCCTTTTTCAATTCCTTGTGGCACTTGTAGCAGAGGTCCGGCACCTTGCCTTTCAGTTTGACCCGTGCATCCGCATTATTGCTCCGGATTATGAGAAATATTGCCAGCACTGAACATAACAGTACAATCAGCCCGCGCCCTGTTTTTTTA
>WFVK01000365.1 GCA_015491705.1 Nitrospirota bacterium
GCGGGAGAAATCTTTAATATTGCGACGAGTTAAGATTTCTCACTTCGTTCGAAATGACAGCGGGTTGATCAGATAATGACTTTCCGCAACAGGAACTAAAATAGCATCCTGCGGGACCGGCATCCACCGGTCCCGCTCCTGAATATTGCATGAAGGGCCGGGAGAGCCGCGGGCCATGGCTTTATGCAACAGTAAGGATTATTTGCCCGGAGAACGTCCTCATGAAATTGATACATTTTTACCGAACCCCCGCACTGTCCGGACCGGAAAAGGACGAACTCCTGTTCTCTGTCCGCAGGAAGGTCTCGCCTGAAGTAGCGGACATAACCACTGAATACTGTTTCAATGTGGAGACTGCCGCGCCGTTGACTCCCGGGGAGGTGCATATCCTGAGGTGGCTGCTGGCGGAGACATTCGAGCCTGAAAGATTCTCTGAAAAGAGTTTTTTAACCCGGAACGTAAATGAAGAGGGCCCGGTATTGATAATAGAAGTGGGGCCGCGCATGAACTTTACAACCGCATGGTCGGCCAATGCCGTCTCAGTGTGCCGCGCCTGCGGTATCGGGAAGATCACCCGGATGGAGCGTTCCCGCAGGTATAAATTCATATTCGGCAGTGACGCCTCATTGAGCGCCAGTGACCTTGAAAGGTTCCGCTCCTCTCTCATTGACAGTCACTCATCACTGCTTTTCGACCGCATGACGGAATGCCCTTATCCGGGGACCCTCACTGCATTTGAGACAGGCGCACTCCCTGAAGCCGTGTTTGAGGTGCCCCTCCTCGAAGAGGGGAAACAGGCCCTTGAAAGAATCAACAGGGAGATGGGTCTCGGACTGGATGAGAGGGATATCGAGTATTACTACGATCTGTTTGCAAACGACATGGGCAGGAATCCGACGAATGTGGAGTGTTTCGACCTGGGCCAGTCGAACAGCGAACACTCGAGACACTGGTTCTTCAGGGGAAGGCTTGTCATCGACGGCAGGGAAGCGCCGCAGAGCCTCATTGAGATAATCCGGCGACCCCTGCAGGTCAACCCCGCCAACAGCGTCATAGCATTTAAAGACAATTCGAGCTCGATCAGGGGATACGACATTGAGACGATAATTCCTGAAAATCCGCGGGGTCCGTCGCGCTTCAAAAAGATGCGGCTCCGGTATGACCCCATCTTTACCGCGGAGACCCACAACTTCCCCAGCGGTGTCGCCCCTTTCCCCGGAGCCGGGACAGGTACGGGCGGCAGGATAAGGGATATTCAGGCGACCGGCAGGGGCGGACTGGTCATTGCAGGCACCGCTGCCTATTGCGTGGGCAATCTCCTGATACCCGGCTATGACCTTCCGTGGGAGGACAAGTCCTTTGTCTATCCCGGCAACCTGGCCTCTCCGCTGGAGATCGAGATACAGGCGAGCAACGGCGCATCGGACTACGGAAACAAGTTCGGCGAGCCGGTTATCCAGGGCTATACACGTTCATTCGGCATGAGGCTGCCCGACGGCGGGCGCTGTGAGTGGATCAAGCCGATCATGTTCACCGGCGGCATAGGGCAGATGGATGCCCGGCATATTGAAAAAGGCGCTCCCGAAGAGGGTATGATGGTTGTCAAGGTCGGGGGGCCTGCATACAGGATAGGCATCGGCGGCGGGGCCGCATCCAGCATGATACAGGGCGAGAACACCGCCGAGCTGGATTTCAATGCCGTGCAGCGCGGGGATGCGGAAATGGAACAGAAGATGAACAGGGTACTCCGCGCCTGTATCGAGATGGGCGATGCAAATCCTGTCGTCAGCATACACGACCAGGGGGCAGGGGGCAACTGCAATGTCGTCAAGGAGATTGTCTATCCTGCGGGGGCGAGGATCGAGGTCAGAAAGATTCAGGTGGGCGACAGCACACTTTCCGTGCTCGAGATATGGGGGGCCGAATATCAGGAGCAGAACGCCCTGCTTGTAAGGCCTGAGCATATCGGCATATTCCATGAACTGTGCTCGCGGGAAAAGGTCCCCTGTGCCGTGATCGGACGCATTACCGGCGACGGGTATATTGTCCTCTATGATGAAACCGACGGCAGCACCCCGGTCAATCTGAACCTCGGCAAGATCCTCGGTGAAATGCCTCAAAAGACATTTCACCTGGAGCATATGCCCATGAAGACAAGGCCGCTTTCATTGCCCGAGGGCCTCACGGTGAGGGAGGCGCTTGAAAGGGTGCTGCGACTGCTCTCGGTCGGCTCAAAGAGGTTCCTTACCAACAAGGTTGACCGGAGCGTCACCGGCCTGATAGCACAGCAGCAGTGCACCGGCCCCCTGCAGCTTACCGTCTCCGATGTGGCGGTAGTGGCTCAAAGCCATTTCGGCCTCACCGGCGCTGCGATATCCATCGGGGAACAGCCGCTGAAGACCCTGCTGGACCCCGCGGCCATGGCGCGCCTGTGCGTGGGCGAGGCGCTGACAAACATTGTCTGGGCGAAGATCAGCGCGCTGGAGGATGTCAAATGCTCCGGCAACTGGATGTGGGCCGCGAAACTGCCGGGCGAGGGCGCAAGGCTGTATGACGCGGCGGTTGCGCTTGGTGATGTCTTAATCAGGCTCGGCATTGCCGTTGACGGCGGCAAGGACAGCCTCTCGATGGCCGCCCGGGTCAGGGATTCCTCAGGCAATAGTGAAACCGTTAAATCGCCCGGCACGCTCGTTATATCCGCTTATGCAACATGCCCTGATATTACAAAGGTGGTCACCCCTGACATTAAACGGCCGGGTGAGAGCAGGCTCGTGTATATCGACCTTGGCAGGGGAAAAAACCGGCTCGGCGGAAGCGCTCTTGCACAGGTCTATGGCCAGACAGGGGATGAATCCCCGGATGTGGACGATCCCGAACTGCTTAAACGCGCCTTCAATGCCGTGCAGACGCTGATTGCGCGGGAGATCGTCCTCTCCGGCCATGACAGGAGCGACGGGGGCCTGATAACAACGCTTCTTGAGATGGCCTTTGCCGGAAACTGCGGAATTGATGTGAATATCTCATCCGCAGGGGAAGGGCGCGCCCTGCCCCTGCTGTTTGCAGAGGAACTCGGCCTGGTGATAGAGTATCTTCCCGAAAATGAGAGAGAAGTTGTTTCCGTTTTTGAAACATTTTCGGTACCTTATGAAATCATCGGCAAAACCCTGCGTGAAAAGACCATACAAATAAAACTCGGAACACGTGACTCAGAACCCGCAACTGTTTTAAAAGAAGACATGAGGACATTAAGAGGCATCTGGGAAGAGACGGGTTATCAGCTCGAGAGACTCCAGGCGAATCCGGAATGCGCGGAGCAGGAGAGGGAGGCCTGCTTTGACAGGCGCGGCCCTGACTTCAGATTGAGCTTTGACCCTGCGGATACACCGCCTGTCCTGCTTGAGAGCGCCGCCAAACCGAAGGTGGCCGTTATCCGTGAAGAGGGCAGCAACAGCGACAGGGAGATGACCTCAGCCTTTTTTCAGGCGGGATTCGAACCGTGGGATATAACCATGACCGATTTTATCGGGGGCCGGGTCAGTCTCTCGGATTTCAGGGGCCTGGTCTTCGTCGGCGGGTTCAGCTACGCGGATGTCCTTGACTCGGCAAAGGGCTGGGCAGGGGTTATAAGGTTCAATAACAGGGTATGGGATGAGTTTCAGGGCTTCTATCACAGGCAGGAGACGTTCAGCCTCGGTGTATGCAACGGCTGCCAGCTTATGGCGCTGCTCGGATGGGTTCCGTGGCAGGGCATGGATGATACTGCCCAGCCCCGGTTTATCCGCAATACATCGGGGAGGTTCGAGTCGCGTTTTTCATCGGTCAGGATCCTGCCCGGGCCTTCAATCATGCTGAAAGGCATGGAGGGCTCCGTCCTGGGCATCTGGGTCGCGCACGGCGAGGGCAGGGCATACTTTCCGGATAAAGATGTCCTTGAGAAAGTGGAAAGGGACAACCTCGCCCAGATACGCTATGTGGATGACAATAACGGGATTACCATGAAATACCCCTTTAATCCGAACGGTTCCGCTGCCGGGATCGCCGGACTGTGTTCCCCGGACGGCAGGCACCTTGCCGTTATGCCGCATCCTGAGCGGACATTTCTGAAATGGCAGTGGCCGTGGATGCCCGCGGACTGGAAAGAGAACCTCAGGGCGTCACCGTGGCTCAGGATGTTCCAGAATGCCCGGCAGTGGTGCGGATAATAAATCATTGCCCTGAAAATGTTATACTAAGACCGAAGATGTCCATGGATAACTCATCGGAAATGCCATACCCGGCGCTGTTTTCAGACAAATTTCATGATGAATGCGGGGTGTTCGGCGTCTACGGCCATCCCGAGGCGGCGAACCTTACGTATCTGGGCCTCCATGCGCTCCAGCACAGGGGACAGGAGGGCGCCGGCATATGCTCATCCGACGGAAGGCTGATCCACATTGAGAAATCCATGGGGCTCGTGGCGGATATCTTTTCCGAGAAAAGGCTGAAGAGGCTGCCCGGTGATATAGCCATAGGCCACAACCGCTATTCCACCGCAGGTACAAGCTCGCTCAAGAACGTCCAGCCCATAGTGGTCAACTTTTCCCTGGGACCCTTTGCAATAGCCCATAACGGCAACCTCGTAAACGCACTTGAATTAAAGGATGAGCTGGAGGCAAAGGGCGCCATATTCCAGTCAACGTCCGACAGTGAGGTGATAGTTCACCTGATAGCCAATTCGCGCGCCGGCGGGCTTTACGAACGCCTTATCGACACCATGAAAAAGATATCCGGCGCATTCAGCCTCCTGCTGATGAGTGAAAAAGAACTCATTGCTACAAGGGACCCGTACGGCTTCAGGCCCCTGAGCATAGGCAGGTATGACGGCTCGTACGTGGTCGCTTCCGAGACCTGCGCCCTTGACCTGATAGGCGCTGTTTACGAGAGGGATGTGGAGCCGGGCGAGATTGTGATAATGAACAGGTCCGGGATAAAATCCATCAGGACCGTCCCCTCGCCGAGACACGCATTCTGTATCTTTGAATTCATATATTTTGCAAGGCCTGACAGCAACATTTTCGGTAATGTCAATGTTGACGCCGTAAGAAAGGAATTAGGGCGCCAGCTTGCAAGGGAAAACCCCATTGATGCGGACATCGTCATTCCCGTGCCTGATTCAGGGGTGCCCGCAGCGCTGGGATATGCGGATGAGAGCGGGATCCCCTTTGATTTCGGATTGATACGCAACCATTACGTGGGCAGGACATTCATAGAGCCCCGGCAGTCAATAAGGCACTTCGGGGTAAAGATAAAACTGAACCCCGTCCGCCAGCTCCTTCAGGGCAGGAGGGTGCTTGTTGTAGACGACTCCATCGTGAGGGGAACGACAAGCAAGAAGATTATCAAGATGATAAGGGAGGGCGGCGGAGCAAAAGAGGTGCACATGAGAATAAGCTCTCCCCCCACGATAGGCCCGTGTTTCTACGGCATTGACACGCCCACGAGAAAGGAGCTCATAGCCTCGACACACAGGCTTGATGAGATAAGGAAATACATCACCTCCGACACCCTGCAGTACCTCAGCCTCGAAGGCCTCCTCAAGGTCGTGCCGAATCCCGGGGAATACTGCACAGCCTGCTTTGACGACAACTATCCGCTGTTTATGCCCGAAGATAAAGAAGTGCAGATAGAGATGTTCTGATGAAATCCTTTAACTCGGGATCAAGCTGATGCCGCGCCTTCCCCGGAAGTCTTTCATAATCCCTGATACGCGGAGGCTGTCTTCTTTTTTGTCTGTAAATCATCCGGCATCTTGTGACTCCCCCGTAAGAGAGAGGCAATACGGCTTGTTGCAAACCGTGATTCTCCAGGGTTACCAGCTTTTCTCGTTCCTTTCATTAATTGAAAACACAGAGTCTGCTACATTGGTATCGGGCTTGCCTGTGGCGATGGCAATAAACCCGGTGCCGTTATTCAGGCTTTGAAGTGTATAGTTGAACTTCAGGTCAGCCGCTGGGCCCGGTTGAAACCCCCTCAGCACATCCTCTATGCCACCGTCAGCGGCAACAGTGCCTTTATATGGTATGGTTCCATCAGGATCAGGGGCATACCGTGCGAACTCGGAGCGATACTGCTCCTCGAGGAGCCTTATGGCTTCAAGATTGGCCTTTGCCTCGGAAAAGGCGGCTTTTCTCTGCTGCCCCAGATATAAAGGAACCGCAATCCCACC
>WFVK01000366.1 GCA_015491705.1 Nitrospirota bacterium
CTGTCGGCCCCTGATACGGTTGTCGGACGGCTTTGACTTTTTGGATGGTTTCCTTTAAACTGCAATAATCTATGAGCGGCGACACTGTATTGACACTCATCCTTCAGGCGGGGCCGGTTGTAAAGTTTGTCCTTATTGTATTGCTGTGTTTTTCAATATTTTCGTGGGCAATAATCATTTACAAATATATATTGCTCTCAAGGATTGAAAAAGAATCCGCTGCATTTCAGAAGGCATTTCTGAGAAACAGGCAATGGGACATACTGTATCAGTCCACGAGGAAATTTTCGGTCAGTCCCCTGGCAAATCTGTTCAGGGCCGCATATTCAATTGAAGGGGCAAAGAGGGAGGAAATCAAAAGCACCCTGAAGAGGGTGGTTGCAATGGAGACAAGCCGCATTGAAAAACACCTCTCTTTCCTTGCCACAACCGGCTCGACCACGCCGTTCATCGGTCTTTTCGGGACCGTATGGGGGATAATGAATTCATTCATGGGCATCGGAAGGGTCGGCGCAGCCTCGCTCGCCGTGGTGGCGCCGGGTATCGCCGAGGCACTTATAGCCACTGCCGCCGGGCTTGCCGCTGCGATTCCGGCTGTTGTGGCATACAACTACTTCCTGAGCAGAAGCAGGAGGAATATTATAATAATGGAAGACTTCTGCCAGGAGTTGATAGACAGTTTGATGAGGAGCAATGGAGAGGCGCAGACAGGCACTATCTGAAATCAACATCACCCCCTTTGTGGATGTGATGCTTGTCCTTCTTATCATTTTCATGGTAACCGCCCCGCTGCTTCAGCAGGGCATAGACATCAATCTGCCCCAGGCAAAAGGCAGGGAATTATCCCCGGCCGAACGGATTGTCATAACAATAAAGAAAGACGGGAAGATTTATGTTGACAAGACCGCCGTCACCCTGAAATCATTAAGCGCAAAACTGTCGGGAAGCACAAACAAAGAGGTCTTCCTCAAGGCTGACAGGGACGTTCCCTACGGCGTGGTTGTGGCCGTAATGGGGGAACTGAGGGAAATCGGCATAGAGAGACTGGGGATGGTGACCGAGCCAAAAGCGCGTATTCGATGAAGCGGTCCCTGCACATCGGGAAAGAACCGGATTTACAGAAAATCGTCATTGCATCGGCAATCCTGCATCTCATATTTATAATGCTTGTAACTGTTCCGGCAAAGACAAGGGGAAACCAGTACAAGAGCTATTCCGTACGCCTCGTGGCCCCTGCTGAAATACGGGGGGAAGCCAAGGCGCCTGCAATAAGAAAAAGGGGGAAGGCGGCAGTGAGGGTCAAACCGGCACCCCGCCGGAGGGTCAGGCATAGGAAGGGAGTATCTCTGGAACCGCCGGCCCGGACGGTGGCGAAGGAGATCGAGCGGCTGAGGGCCATCAGCGCCCTCGCCAGACGGAAAAAAGAGAAGGAAGCCGAAGAAGAGGCCGTTGCCGGGGCGATAGAAAATATAAGAAAGAAAAAACTCGGGAGGGTTTCATCAGTGGCCTGGAGCAGCAACTCTGCTGATTCAGACCCCTACAGGAGCCTGATCAGCCGGATAATAAAAAGCCACTGGGGATATCCCCTCGAGCTCGGTGATTCTGAACTGGAGGTGATCGTCACGTTCCGCATGGATGAGAAGGGAAATGTTGTCTTTCACCGCATTGAAAAGTCATCAGGCAGCAGGCCGTTTGACCGTTCGGCTGTGAAGGCAATACTGGATTCCTCCCCGCTGCCGCCACCCCCTGTTGACGAAGAGATAACCGTGAGGTTTACTCCATGAGAAAAAGCATCATCTTTTACGTTGGTTACGTTCTTTGCATTTTATTCTTCACCCTGTCTCCTGCACAGGCAAGAATCTACATAGACATCACATCCCCTGCAATAAGAAAACTCCCCATCTCGATAAACACGAAAGGACCGGCCGGGGCAAAAAAAATCGAGTGGACTGTAAAAAGCGATCTCGAGGCTACGGGGATGTTTGAATTCATCGACCCTGATGTGCCGGGCGCCGAGATCAGGGCTGACCTGACAGTTGATACTTCGGACGGGCTGAAAGTCATTCTGACCGTTAAGGACCTGATTGAAAACAGTGAAGTGCTCAAGAAGAGACTCGATGCGTCTTCAATGATTCTACGCACAATGGCCCACAGCATATCAAATGACATATATAATACCGCAACCGGCAAAAAGGGAATCTTCAGGACAAAAATTTCATATCTGGTGAATTCATCAATAGGCAGGAAAGAGCTGCGCGTGATGGACTGGGACGGCTACAACTCAAAAACGGTTGTTTCAAGGGGACTCATATCAAGCCACTGTTGGTCCGGCGACGGCCGGTTCCTGCTCTATTCATCAGAGAGAAACAGGAAATGGAAAATTTATATCCGTGACCTCAGGCGTCCCGTTGAGACCGTGCTCTTTTCAGCGAGGGGACTCAACCTTGTAGGCGGCGCCTCACCGGACGGCCTGGTGTCATTTTCATCCTCAAGAGACGGCAGTTCCGAGATATATACCATTGATATATAC
>WFVK01000367.1 GCA_015491705.1 Nitrospirota bacterium
ACTTTTTAACACATCATAGCAGTAAGGCCTGTAGGGTTCACTATTTACAAAACTATGGGAATGTTATATAGTTATCATACATAAAATTAAGGATATTCTGTCCATCAACTTAGCGTGTTTGCCTGTCATTCCGGCAAGTTTTTTAAGCTGGAACTTATGGCAAGTAAAGTTTTTTGCAAATTCGGTGTTGCAATATTTTACAGGTATCCCTTTTAACGAGCGTATTTAATTGTGAATTTTTTTACTTCCACTGTGATAAAAATGGCGCATAACTTGCCCGGTTATTTAACCCGGTTATTTAATACGTGGGGGGATGAATGATGAGAAAACTGGTAATAGCTTTAAGTGTAATGGCGCTGATATTTGCCGGGGGATCCATTGCCGGCGCTACATCAGTGGATTTTCTTATCGGAAATGATAATTCAATTGTCCCGGAGCAAGAAGGTCTGACGATTACCGCTGATTTATCCCACCTGCCCGGTATTAATTTTTCCTTAAGTGAGGGGGAGTATTACACTTTTGACTATGCCCGCAATGTTGATGTTATTGCAGATGCCGGGTCATATCAAATTACCGCAAACCTGGAATTTATTCTTCCCGATAATGTTGGTGTTGTAGGCAGTCCCGGAGAGGTTACTGTTGTAAAGATAATGGGTAACGGCGGGTGTAATGGCGGGTGCACTCCTGAGACCGGATTTGCGATCGACTTTAACCCTGTAACCGTGCTGTTCGGCAATGGTGGGGAGTTCAATCTTGCATTAAATGGTGTAGGCGCAGCGTGGAATTCCAAATGCAAGTGTTATACCGCTTCTGATGAGCTGATTACCGCAACTGTAACACTTGTCACGACTCCTGTTCCCGAGCCTTCTACATTCCTGCTGTTGGGGACCGGTCTTTTAGGTGTCTCAGCATACCGGATAAGAAGGAAACGATGAAAATTAAAAACATAAAAGGGTTGATTATTCATTTTTCTTTCCCCTGAACGACGCGGCACGTCTCAGTTTTATTTTCTTCAATACACCGCCGCTGCTGAAACATTCCCAGGCCCACCTGAGCCATTTGACAAGACAGAAGGCAAGCCACATGGCCCAGAAAAGCATCAGAATATTGTATACCTGCCCGGGAAGAGAGAATACCCACGGCTGAGGCATTGCAGACCCTATCCTGTCCCGGCTCCAGTTCAGGTAAAACTGTGTCGAATTGTTGCCTGATATCTGCATGTCGGGAATACCGAGCAGGCCCCGTGAAATCGCCGTGTAAAGACCGGTCATGGCAACCAGTGTCCATAGTATCAGGCCGATCTGTGTCAGGTTGTAAAGAAAGGCATTTTCAGGGGGGTGATGCTCTTTACGGACCCCGATGACCAGGAACCACCCGGCAATCAGTATTGCCGTAAACGGCGGTACCTGGGTGAGGCCGAGGCTCAAAAGCAGCCAGTGATGTGTCTTAAGCGGGGTGATCCTGACCCTTCCAAGGCCGAGCGCTATCAGAATGATAATGAACAGGTAACTCCAGAACAGTACCGCGGGGCCGAGCCTCGGGCCGGAAGTCCAGAGTATCCACCTGTTTCGCGGCATATTGAAAGTGACCTGCGCATTTACCGCCTCTTTCCCGATTTTCACATCAGGTCCCCTGATCAGCATGGAATATCCTGATTCACGGCCCCATTGAAGATTAACCGTCTGGCTTCCGGGCTGAAGGGGGATGACGACCTTCCGCCCCTCCTGCCTGATCGGCTGGCTTTTATTGTTGATCTTTACAGTCTGCAACTCCGCGCCTTCAGGCAGAACAATCTCGTGCTGCCCGCCCTGGCTGGCCCTGATGTTCAATACAAGCCCCGCCCTGGCCGAACGGAGGCCCGGAGTCAATACCAGCTTTGCCGAATCAATCGTAATCACATCTCCGGGTATCGCCTCCGGCCGGGTTATCTTTATTGAGACGCTTTCACCGGGCCAGGGCTTCCAGGTCGGGCTCCAGTCTCCCTGCCTGTCCTGGTGGTGGATGACCGGAATTCCTGAAAGCTCGCAATGCCATATGGGGCTTGCATCAAGGACCCAGGTCTCTGTCCATGGGACGCCCTCCGGGGCCTCAAGAGAAATCTCCGCGGCTGTTTTCAGGGATGAGACCCACGATATTCTGCCTGTACCGGGAGCCATGTTTACAAGGGCCTTTCCGTCCTGCACGTGAACCCCGGCAGTGGTTACGGACTCGCCCTGCAGCAGGGGCACAGAAACTGCTACAGGGGTGCCGATCGGTGTCAGGCGGGTTATCGTTGTTTCGACCTGCCATGTAAGCCCCAGGCGCAGAATACGTTCAACATGAAGGAAAGGGGGAAGATTGCCGCTGTCTGCGGGCAGGCCCTCACCCGGTTCTTTTTTGATGCGTGTTATCCGGATGCCGCCTTCGACTCTTCCGTCCTCATGTATTCCCTGCACATCCCATCCATCGGCTGAATAA
>WFVK01000368.1 GCA_015491705.1 Nitrospirota bacterium
AGTTATATAACATATGAAATTTTAAAGACAATTTACAGGATTAAGATGCACAGGGTGCTTCTTGTTGCAGTGTAAAAAAATTTTCCAAGCAAGAGATTCCGACACTTAATAAATCTCACGTGGCGTCGGCTTCAGGGTTATTCCGGTCCGGATGCTGATAATGATCTCAGGGGGGTTCTGCAGGAAAAACGGCTGTCTTCGTTTACAACCTGTATGCCCTTTCTGTTGATGGAGTTTATTACAAGCGGCCCCTGCAGATTGGCGGTGACATTCTCTCCTTCAACCCTCAGTATCGCCAGAATGATTACATCTTCTTCATTTTCCATTCCTATAAGGTCTCTTGCCTGATTTTCGATTTTCACAGAATAATCGGGAAAGAATTCATATGTCGGCGCTACGATAAATGCAACATCCTTTGCATCCACGGCCTGAAGCCACTTCAGCAGGGTGTCCCTGTAGTCCATAAGGATATATCTCCTGACATCCGGAAAGCCTATCAGGCCGTTGGGAAAGTATATAATCTTGTCCCTGGCGACATCGAGCCTGCCGAATCTCGTTGTATCAAAGGATATCATTTGCTCCTGAAGGCCTCCTTTATCCTGCCGAATTCATCCAGCGACAATTCGGATGAAAGGCGGTTTTCAGCCTGTATCTTTTCATAGATTTCCTCTCTGTATATCGGAAGCTCTGCACCGGCCTCGATCCCGATCTTTACCTGCCTGCCCTTTATGTCAACTATCCTGATGGTTATTCCCTGGCCTATTCTTACAACTTCTCCCGGCTTCCGTGTCAAGACGAGCATTGTAAATTTTTCTTCCTTTGGCACCCGTCTTCAACTTCTCCCGGCTGGGAGGGATACAGAGGGGTGTTGTTTTTCATCTTATCTCAGAAAATCAAACAGCGACTGCGACAGGCTCTTCAACGATGAAATCCTCATAGCCTGAAGCGTGGACTGAATCTTTGTCATTGACAGGGCCACCTCCGCAATATCCGCATCCTGGAGCGAGGAAAGGCTCTGCTGGTAAGAAATGTTGTTCTCCTCCAGCCTCTTTTTCTGATCCTCCAGATACTTCAGACGGGAGCCCACATCCGCAGTCGTATTGACAACCGAGTCGATAGCGCCGTCAAGCAGGTAAATGCTCCCCCGGATACCGGCTGTATCGTTGTTCAGGAGTGAATTCGCAAAGTGCTCTATGATCTTGAAGAAACTGATGGAGCCGGTCAGATTGGTCGAGGTGGAAGATGCGTGGTAAAGCAGCGAAAGTCCGGTGCCGTCCGTATCACCTGCGTCTGAAAAATTGCCGTTTCCATCTTCATCCACCGCTATGGTAAAACTCGTGCCTGCTACAGTAGGCGCAAAGAGCAGCCTCTTGTCAGAGTCGCCGTTTATTACAAATGCCTCTATTCCCAGGGCATTGGCTGTAAGATTTGACTTCAGCTCGGTATGAAGAAGCGCGGAGAGTCCGCTGGTATCCGTATCGTTTCCGTCGTCATCCGATACCTCGATGGTAAAAGGGGTGCCGGCGGTTGTCGGCCTGAAAAACAGCCTTACCTGACCGGTGGTTGCATCCGTGGCAAGCCGCGCCTCTATGCCCGTGACATTGGCGTTGATATAACTGGCCAGGGATGAGACAGTGGTATTGCCGTTGCCTGAATTCACCTCTACGGTTACTGCATCATCCGTTCCTGCTTTAATCGTTAATGTGCCTGTACCTACTGCGCTGGTTCCGTCGGTGTAGTAACCCGTCATCGGCGCATTTACGGTATCCCTGATCTCCTCGGGGGAGGCGCTGGTTGAGCCGTCCTTGACGGGAATATCCACGGGATTTCCGGAACCTGTGGTGATCCTGAGCGTGCCTGCGAGTGTCTCGCCGGTCAGATCGGACGAAATCAGCTTTGCCGTGTCGCTGAATGCCGTGTCACCAGGGACGTTTATCTTCGCCTTTATCCCGTCGCTTACATAGATTTCCATGCTGTTGGAATCGCCCTGGTATGCCCCTGAAGAGCTGAAAGACTGGGTGCTGGTTTTATATCCGGAAAATACGTACTTGTTTCTCAGCCTGGTATTGCCGATGTCAAGAAGCTCACTGAACAGATTCCGAACCTCGTAAGAGGTCATCTTTCTTGTGGTGGAGGTGGAGGTATCGCTGCTGGCGGAAACGGCAAGCTCTCTCGCCCTGCTGAGAATGTTTTCCGAAGATCTCAGGAGGTTTTCGGTAAGACCAAGGGTGCTTATCCCTTCATCTATATTTCTGTTGAACTGTTCTATTGCATTGATGGAGACCTTGTAAGACATTGCGCCGCGCAGCGCTATTACGTCATCCGACGGCTTTGTGAGTTTTCTGCCGGAGCTTAACTGCTCCTGGACCTTCCCGAGCTCGCTGAGGTTTTTGCTCAGCGACTTGGAGAACTGGTTGTAAATCATAAAGGCGGTAATTCTCATATGTTGATAATCATCTCCAGGAGTTCGTCCGTTAATTTTATGATCCTCGCTCCTGCTTCAAATGCGCGCTGGTACCTGATAAGGTTGGCCGCCTCTTCATCAAGGGACACGCCCGATATGGACTCCCGCCTGTTTTTCAGCTCAAACAGCAGATTATCCTCGAATTCAAGGCTGTCGGAAGCCGACTGCGAGAGCGATCCAACGGTTGAAACCGTCTCGGCGTAATAATCCTCGTATGTAACGGACCCGATATTGGATACCTGTGAGGCGTACCTGTTTATAATATCCAGTGCGTTGGTGTTGTCCCCCGGCAAAGCGGATGATGATTTCGCCGCGGCTACCTGCCTGCCGCTTGTTATGGCCACCTTGAAATTCTCGATCACGTTCTGAAGGGGGCTTACAAAAAAGCTGTCATTTACGGACGGCGCAGAGGAGCCATCCGTAATAACCACCCTTATCCCGTTGAAATCTATATTGCTTCCGGAGGTATATGCTCCCTGTGCAACAAGCGCGCCTGTTTCATGGTTGCGCACCTGGTAATTCAATGTCCCTGATACATCTGCAAAGGTTATGTCATATTCATTGAGCGCCAGCACCGCAGGGTCATAGTCATAAATCACCGCCGATGTTATAACCGCTCCTGAGCCGCCTGTTGTATCATCCCGTGTATACACCTTCATCGCATCGAAAAAATCCGTGCCAGCGTTGCCGTCCAGGTCATAGGTGGGTCTTGAAGTGGAGCTTTTATGAAGAAAATTCGTTTCTTCAATTATTGATGCAACCAGCTTTCTCAGGCTGAGCAGCGGATTCGACCTGATATCATCCCTCAGAGAAACATATCCGCCGAGCCTGCCGCTGTTGAAAAAGGATGTTATATTCGTTTTGCCGAGATATACGTCTCTGTCCCCTTCGAGGTTAAGGGCCGTTGACAGGTCATACGACTGCACCCCGGCCACAAGCCCGCCCCTGCCTGCAACAATCGAGACAGAGCCGTCCTTGTCCTCATACCAGTCATAATCTATAAGCTCGGCAAGATCCTTCATCATCTGCTCCCTCTGGTCCCTGAATACGTTGGCCGTCTCAACACCCCCTGCCTCCACTTCTATTATCTTGCCGTTTACCGTGGCGATATTCCTGGTCAGGACATTTATCTGGTCAACTACATCCTTGATTTCGTCATTTACGAAGTTCAGTGTATTCTTGAGATCCTTTTCCATCTGTTTGGCGGTGTTGACAAAGGCCTCGGCCTTTACCAGCAGCATCGATCTCTGGGCCGTTTCATGGGGGTTGGCGGCGACTTCCTGCCATGCATTGAAATAGTCAGTCATGGAGTTCGACAGCCCGAAGTCCTGGGCTTCATTGAAAATCTGCTCGACATGGCTCAGCCCGCGGTCGAGCGAGAATGACTTTCCATAGCTTGAGCTCTGTCCGAGAATCTGGTAAAAGATAAAACCGTCAAACGCCCTTCTTACATCGACCTTCCCAACGCCCCTGCCAAGATAATTCCCGTTCATCTCAACAGGGCTGGCTATCTCCATTATTACATCCTGGCGGCTGTAGCCGGGGGTGTTTACATTCGCTATATTATTGCTTGATACGCGAAGGGCCTTCTGGTTTGCGTAAATTCCGGACCTGCCTATATCGAAAAGTGCCAAGAGGGACATTCTATGTCTCCTTTGAGAGGAGCGCCCCGCTGGTCAGGGGGACATCCTCCTTTGTAAACGGTCTGAGAAAATTTATGTTTGTCTTTATATAAGTTATGGAGCGGTCTATCAGTATGGAGTTGAACCTGTTCATCTCCTCTATGCCCTGAAGGAGGGACAACAGGGTGGAGCGCAGGTCCGAGAACACATTATTGCCTGTGATTCCGGCCAGTTCCCTGAGATTAATCTCCGCGCTCAACCCCCTCTCGCCGGCAATCTTTGCTATCAGTCGCCGGCGCTCATCCTCGAGGAGTCTCAGTCTCATAACGATAGTATCTTTTTCCTTTGATATCTCTTCAAGCTTTTCCGCATCAATGTTAAGCAGACACTCCCTTTCCCTCGCAAGAAGGTCATGGAGTGTCTTGTAAGTATTGACCTGTTCTTTCAGAATACTCTCGACAGCCAGTTCTGATGTCATATTTCTTCCAGTATCTTCTTTGCAACATTCAGCAGGTCCACATTATATGTCCCGGCATCTATCGCCTTTTTTATGGATTCAATCCTGTCGGTCCTTATCTCCGGCATCTGATTTATAAGGCTCTTCAGTTCGTTTATCTCTTTTGCCTTGCCGGAAAGAGTTATCCTGTCCCTGCTGTCATCGGCTTTATTGGCATTGTCTCTCTGCTCTGTGTCATGATTCTTGTTTATGTCCTTGACCCTGTTGTATACATCCTGTCCTTCAACTGGATTTGTTCCCTGTATCTTCATATCTTTCCCTCCTTTCTATATAGGATTTGTCCGTCTGCATTTTACCAGTTATCAACCCGAGGTTGAAAGACCGTTGTATCCAGGTCTGTAATTTTATTTAACAGTTACATTCAGCATTTTCAGTATGGGTTTGCAACCTGTCTGTTATTTGTTAAACTTTGCTGTTAATTTTTTTTACACTCTTGTTTATTTTATCGGTTTTCCACCGTAAAAACTTTAATCCTCTCCGGTTCCGGCCCTGGTTATACCCGGTGTTGTCTGCATCCATCTGAGGATTGCATCGCTAAGGCCGAGCCCCCTTTCGGCCAAAAGCCTTGAGACCTCCATATCAAAAAGGCTCATATATGTATCGTATCCGGGCCCCTTTTTTTCAGAAGACATGCTTTCGGCCGTCTCTCTCATAACCTTTATCAACTGGTATGCAAAGAGAGATTCCATCTCTTTTGCAACCTTTTTATATTCCGCGTTCCGGTCCGCACCGGCCGGGTGGGAGGCGCGGACCGCTTCTGCCGGGTTGATCATATTATCTCCAACTCGGCCTGCAACGCGCCGGCCGCCTTCAATGCCTGGAGTATGGAGATCAGGTCGCGGGGGGTCACGCCCAGGAGATTCAGTGCCCTTACCACTTCCCCGAGGGTAACGCCCTCAACCTCAACCAGGGATGCCTTCTGCTCCCGGACATTTATATCAGTCCGGGGCACAACTGTTGTCTCGGCCTTTCCGGGGGCAAAAGGCAGCGGCTGGGAGACCCTGGGCTGCTCCGTAATGTCAATGGCAAGGGAGCCGTGCGCGATCGCCACGGGAGAGATAGTAACATTTTTGCCGATAATCACGGTACCTGTTCTTTCATTGATAACAATCCTGGCCGGCATGTCTATGCCGACATCCAGCATGTCGACCTTTGTAATGAGAGCCACAAGGTTATCCCTGTATTCATCGGGTATCAAAAGCCTTACAGCAGACGGATCAACAGGAGAGGCGTAGTTGCCCCCGAGGGCGCTGTTTATTGTCTTTGATATCTCATTTGCGACCGCGAAATCAGCCCTGTGGAGAAAGAGCCTTATATCTTTGCCGTTGCCGAGTGTAAAGACAGGCTCCCTTTCTATTGTCACGCCCGCCGGGATTCTTCCCGCAGTGGGATGATTCTTCTGCACGGAGGCGGCGGCGCCTTCAGCGGCAAAGCCGCCGATCGAGACGGGACCCTGGGCAAGGCCGTAAACCTTGCCGTCAGGGCCTTTGAGGGGGGTAAGAAGGAGAGTGCCGCCCTGGATGCTTTTGGCATCCCCGATTGTTGAAACAAGGGCGTCAATCTTTATACCCGGCTTTGCAAACGGCGGGAGTGTGGCTGTAATCACGACCGCCGCAATGCTCTTGCTTTTAAGGTCGGCGGGGTTCAGTGTAAGCCCCATTCTTCTCAGCATGTTTACAATACCC
>WFVK01000369.1 GCA_015491705.1 Nitrospirota bacterium
GCGGTAAAGGCCCTTGTCACCATTGCATCACCGCATGCAGGCAGTTCTCTTTCGCGGATCGGAAAGTTTCTCTCTCCTGTCGCCCCCATGCTGAGGGCCCTTTTACCGGAGGAGACACGCGGCGCTGTCGCCGGTATACTGAAAAACATCCGGGAACTGCTCGACAGCGGTGCCTTGAAAGAGCTTCTGCCGGATTCGGCTTTTATCACGAGTCTGAATAACCGGCCGTTAAGGGACGTACTGTGTGTATCCTTCGGCGGGACAAGCCCGACACTGCTTACCGTGTATAAATGGAAGAAAAGGGACGACATGATGCACCCCGAGCCCTTGCTGACAATACCCGACTCTCTGCTCAGGGTGGTCCCCGCCTCCGCAATTCCCGAGGAACTGAAGCCCGGAAGGGGTGACAGCATGGTTACTGCGGAAAGCTCCGTGCTTCCGGGGGCTTCAGCGCATTACAACCTGCATGCCAACCATATCTCCATTACCTGGCACGGTGAGCTGATAAGCAAAACCATAGAGGTCCTCGAAGGGCTGTAACACCCCCTGCACCTGAAGAATTCCCTTAATGCGGCATAAAGGGGCGGGCCAGCCTTTTTGAGAGATAAGAGTTCGTCAGGGCGTCAATATCCGCTGTAAGCTCCTGGAGCCTGAGCTCATTTTCTATTCTCACCCTCGTATCCCCCGCGGGCGAAAGGAGCATCTCGTACTGGAGCCTCCTCCTTTCAAAGTAGAGCCGCGTCACTTCATTCAGTATATCATCCCTTAACTGGACCATGAGCCGCGCCCTTGAATCTATGGAGGTCTGGGAGCTGTTCCATATAAGGTCCCCCAGTTCCCACGTAAGAGAGACCGACCATTCCCTGTCCGTATCTTCTGTTACATCATCGTCCGCCACCTCTCCCTTGTAAAAATAATCGCTGCTCTGCCAGCCCCTGTGCTTCTGATATGCAACCCTCAGGTCCGGAAGCCAGGCCCTCCTTGCAGCCGCCTTTCTCCATTTTTCTATCTTTTCCGGCTGCACCTCCGCATATATTATGGCCGCTTCCCTTATCTCCCCTATGCTCGGCTCATGGACAAACGCAGACGACAGCTTCCTGTACTCCATGACGTTATCCGCTGGCCGGCCTACGCCGTCCCGTGCAGCACGTATTGTTTTAAACACGCCTCTTTTTGTAGCCGCAAACAGGGTGCCTGATGCCCCGCCCCCCGGCAGGGCAAGTGACAGGGAACGGACATCGGCGGATGTGAGACCGCTGTAAAGCCCCTCCCATCTTTTCTCGGTGCCCGAGTACGCGAACACCCCCCTGCCGGTGGCTGCATACACACTGCCGTCTGACGGATCAACCGCGATATCACGTATATCACGGCTGACAAGGCCGCGGCCCGGGATCCTTTCCCATGTCAGGCCGCCGTTGCTGCTTGCAAGCAGGCCCTCTGGTGTGCCGAGATATACCCTGCCGCCGTCCGCGGGGTCAACCGCGATGACGCGGATAACTGCACCGGCCCTGATCCCGCCGGTTTCCGTTTCTTCCGCGGTGCCGCGGGGATGCCCGTCTTCTTCAGGTTCGGACACATATGTCACCAGGAGCCTCTCCCAGTCAGCACCGCTGTTGCGGCTTTTATACAGCCCGCCGTCTCCTGCGGCATAAACGGTCTGATGATCGGACGGTGAGACCGCAATGGAAGAGATCATCGTGCCGGAGGGGATGCCCCGAGCTTTTTCCCATCCGGCTCCCCCGTCGCCCGTCAGGAAGAGCCCCGAGCCTGTTCCGATGAATATTGTTCCCGGGGCCGCCGGGTCAACCGCTATGCAGAACACACCGCCCTGCACACCGCCCATGGCCGTGAAAATCCTCTCCCAGGTCTTCCCCCTGTCACGGCTTTTGTAAAGGCCGTCACCGGCCCCCGCATAAACAATCCCCCGTGCCCCGGTTACAGCAAGTGCATTGACGGCATTTCCGGTGCCTCTGAAAGAGAGAACCTCCTCCCAGCTTTCTCCTGCGTCCGGGCTCATGTAAACAGCACTGCCCGAGGCGATATAAACCGTCCCCGGCGAACCCGGAGCGGCCGCCACTGCGAGCAGGTCCGAATCCCTGATCCCCCTGCCTGCATCCTTCCACGCCACCGCCTGCATACCCGCTCCTGCGGATGAGACCGCCGCAAGACAACCATATGTAAAACAAACAAAAAAACAGACAATACCTGCAAAAGAGCCGCCATGCCCCCTCATGAAAACCTTCCTCCTTTTTGTCCGGCAATAATGATCAAAAATGAAAAACAGGATCAGGGAAAAAACAGACCCTGAAGGAGCTGTTAGGTTAGCATTTTTTCAGTCCCGTGTATACTGTCATTTTTAACAGCTATTATTTTTTACAGGGGACGAAAGGGGGCATCCGCCTTCACAATGCTGCTTAACCCTGCAGCGGCATAAAGTATTTTTGCAGTAAATCCGAAGAGATAGCGGAGAGACAACAATTTTCGTGCCGATGTGCCGCCTGATGGGGAGATTGATGTTCAGGCGGCGGGTATCAAAAAAAGACGGGGGCAATCTGTGATACAATAAAAATAAAGCCGTATTTACCTGTAAGAGACTGCTAATGCCTGAAAAGAAAAAACCTGCACTGCTGATAAGTGCATACGTCCTGGCCATCCTGCTGATTGCCGGATGTGCCTCTGTCCGGGGCCCGGTATATACGGGCAGGACGATATTCATACCTGTTAAAAGCTCTCCTGAAGGCGCTGAGGTTTTCCTGGACGGCGAATTCCAGGGCCTTACACCCGTAACCCTGCGGATTTCCTATATAAGCAGCCCCCGCGGGGACCATGATGACGAGACGCGGCAGAGGGTGCTGGAGATTAAAAAGCCGGGATACAAACCCTTCGTCCTGAATTTCTCCATCAGGGGCAGGGAATACGAGAAAATCCCGCGGCCGGTCCCCCTGAAAAAGACGGATGATGCGGATCACGTCACCGGAAAAGACACTGCACCTGAGAAGAGACGCGGCGGGACAGAGGAATTAAAAAAGGAAATCAGCAAATACAGGAAGGCCCTGCAGGAGATAGAAAAACTCAAAACCGACATGGCCCGGCTGAAAGAGAAAAAGGCCGCGCAGAAGCAAGCCGGGGAACAGCGCAGAAGAGTGCCGGCCAAACGGGCCGTCAGTCAAAGAGTCTATACTATCCAGGCAGGCAGTTTCAGGAAAGCGGGATACGCCGGAAAACTGTTCGACTCCATAGCGCAGAAGTTAAATAAAAAAGAGCTTGCTTACCTCCGGATAGAAAAGGTGGGGGATTTTTATTCCGTAAGGCTGGGGAAGTTCAAGGACTACAGGACAGCCAAGAAATTCCTGCAGGCGCTAAAAACGCGTCTTCCCGGGGCGATCATACTGAAGAGCTACATCAAGCCGGACAGGATCACCAGGACTTTCAAAGATTCAGCCGCTCCCTGAACGCCCTTAAATTCAGTATATCCTCTTCATTGTATTTCAACAGCATCTGAAGTCAAGGGATGTGTTAACCTTAACGTTGCATAAACCGGCTGGAGAGCCCGCCGGCAATATTTTTATGCAGGTCTAAGACGAAGTGATGAAAATCCGTATCCGTGAAATCCGGGCAAAGGGCGTCCTTTCAAAAACAGGCATCCCGGGCATGAGATACTGCATAAATCCGTATGTGGGCTGTGCCCATGCGTGCAGGTACTGCTATGCAACCTTTATGAAGAGGTTCACGGGTCACGCCGAACCGTGGGGGAGTTTTACGGACGTAAGGGTCAATGCCCCCGAGGTATTAAGGCGGCAGCTCAGGCGCGCGGAAAAAGGCAGTATCATCGTAAGCTCGGTAACCGACCCGTACCAGCCCGTGGAGGCACACTACAGGATCACGAGAAAATGCCTTGAAGTCCTTGCCCTGTATGACTTCCCTGTGGACATCCTTACCAAGTCACCGCTCATCTTAAGGGATATTGACATCATCCTGAAGATAAAGGATGCAGAGGCGGGCATAACCATAACAACGGACGATGAGAAGGCGAGAAAGATCTTCGAGCCCGGCGCGCCTCCGGTACCGGCGCGCATAGAGGCGCTGAGAAGACTCCATGAGGCGGGAATCCGGACCTATGTATTCATAGGTCCGGTCCTTCCCATGAACCCCCGGGTCCTCGCGGAACAGGCAGGGCCTTACGCAGACAGCGTGATCATCGACAGGATGAATTATACGGAGAGGACAAGGCGGCTGTACAGGCAGTACAAAATAGAAAAATGGCTCGATGAAGAATTCATCGGCGGGGTTGTATCGGAACTCACGGACAGGCTGGGCGGAAAAGGGCATTGTGTAGTATTGTAGCGGGAAAACCCTGACCGGCCCGGTTTGACTATGCTTCCGGCAATATTATAAAATTTTCCATGCATTCCGGTTATGTCCCTCTCCATCTTCATACTGAATACAGCCTGCTCGACGGTGCCATCAGGATCGATGACCTGATCAGCAGGGCCATCGAGTACAACCTGCCGGCACTTGCCATCACCGACCATGGAAACCTGTTCGGCGCGATAGACTTCTATAAAAAGGTCTCAAAGGCGGGACTCAAGCCCATAATCGGCTGCGAGGTATATGTGGCGCCGGATGACCACAGGAAAAAAGGCCCGGCAAACGGCGCTGGCGAGAGGCCGTTTCACCTGATCCTCCTGTGCAGGGACCTCGACGGCTACAGGAATCTCACACGCCTTGTGAGCAGGGCGTACCTCGAGGGATTCTACTACAAGCCCCGTATCGACAAGGATCTCCTGTCCCAGTACAGCGGCGGACTTATAGGGCTTTCCGCGTGTCTCAAGGGTGAGATACCGTTTTATCTTGCAGCAGGGATGATTGACAAGGCAAGGGAGGCTGCGCTCACCTACCGGCATATCCTCGGAGCTGAAAACTTCTATCTCGAGATACAGGCGAATGAACTGCCTGAACAGGAAGAGATCAACAGGCAGCTTGTCGGGCTGAGCCGTGACCTCCATATAGGCCTTGTTGCGACAAATGACTGCCACTACCTTGACAGGGAAGATGCAAAGGCGCATGAAGTCCTCCTGTGCATTCAGACCGGAAAGACGCTTAATGACGGCGACAGGATGAAATTCTCCGCGGATTCCTTTTATTTCAAGAGCCCGCAGGAGATGATGGAGGCATTCGGAGATATCCCGGAGGCCGTTGAAAATACGAGAAAAATCGCGGAGAGATGCAATCTCGACTTCAAATTCGACGAGTTCCGGCTGCCTGTATACAGGGTCCCCGGCGGAGAGGAACCAAACAGGTATCTCGAAAAACTCGCGGTTGAGGGGCTTAAAAAGAAGCTCAACGGCACCATACCCCCGGCCTACAGGGAGAGGCTCGACAGGGAACTCCGCATGATCGCCAAAATGGGCTTTTCCTCGTATTTTCTTATTGTCCGGGATTTTATCCACTACGCCAAGAGCAGGGATATCCCCGTAGGCCCGGGAAGGGGCTCCGCCGCCGGAAGCCTGGCGGCATACGGCCTGGATATAACGGACATAGACCCCATCAGGTACGGCCTGCTGTTTGAAAGATTCCTCAACCCCGAAAGGGTGAGCATGCCTGATATTGATGTGGACTTTTGCATGGACAGGCGCGGCGAGGTGATCGAATATGTAGCGGAGAAGTACGGCAGGGACCACGTGGCCCAGATAATAACATTCGGCACCATGCAGGCGCGGGCGGTTATCAGGGATGTCGGAAGGGCCATGAACATCCCCTACTCGGAGGTGGACAGGGTGGCCAAGCTCGTGCCTTTTGTCCCGAAAATCACCCTGAAATCAGCCATTGAAATGGAGCCCAAGCTCAAGGAGATGTACGAGAGCAGACAGGAAATCAGGGAGCTTATAGACATAGCCCGGAGGCTTGAGGGCATCTCCAGGCACGCCTCGACCCATGCCGCGGGGATCGTGATATCGCCTGAACCCCTTACCGACTTCCTGCCACTGTACAAGGCCCCCAACGACGACGCGGTCACCACCCAGTTCGATATGGATGCCATAAAAAAACTCGGCCTGCTGAAATTTGATTTTCTCGGGCTTAAAACCCTCACCATCATCGACAAGGCCGAGAAGATTATCAACAGCGCCCGGAAACAGGACAACGGCGGGGATTCCGCTCCTTTCTCCATTGAGACTATCCCGCTTGACGACAGGGAGACCTATGCCCTGTTAAGCGGCGCCAGGACGGCAGGGGTGTTCCAGCTTGAGAGTTCCGGCATGAAGGACCTGCTGAGCCGGCTGGCGCCCGGCGAGTTCGAGGACCTGATCGCC
>WFVK01000370.1 GCA_015491705.1 Nitrospirota bacterium
CTGCTCAGGGCTGAACTATTACAATAAACCGAAATTCAACCCAGAACCCAGAACCCAGAACCCCATAACCCTTCACCCCTGAACCCCAAACATGGTTTTACGGCGGGCTCTCCAGCCGGTTTATGCAACGTTAAGGCTTATTTTTATTAATGATTATATTATCAATCAGCCTTGTATTTCCAATCCGCGCCGCGGCACACAGGGCCGCGGGGAACTTTATGCTCTGCATTACCTGAAAATTGCGGGGGTCGACGATCTCGATATACTCGGGATCGGCAAGCGGCTCCGACCTTATCATCATCTCCATCTCTTTCTTGAGATCATGGGCATTATACATCCCTTCAGCCAGAACAAGTTTCTCCCCCAGTTGCAATGCCCTGAAAAGGACGGGCGCCGCCTTCCTCTCTTCAGCATTCAGATAGCTGTTTCTCGAACTCATTGCAAGACCGTCTCTCTCCCTCACCACCGGGCAGACTATAACTTCCACATCAAAATTCAGTTCCCTGGCGAGTTTCTTTACCACCACTGTCTGCTGGAGGTCTTTCTGGCCGAAATAGGCCCTGTCAGGTTTCACGATATTGAAGAGCTTCGCAACCACGGTAGCCACGCCGTTAAAATGCCCGGGCCTTGACAGGCCGCAGAGTATCTGCCCTATACGGCCGACATCAACAGACACGGAGTGAGACGGCTCCGGATACATCTCACTGCTCTCAGGCATGAAGACAGCATCCACATCCAGGGCCGACAGCTTCTCCAGGTCCCCCACGGTATCCCTCGGATAGCGGTGAAAATCCTCGCCCGGACCGAACTGCGTGGGATTAACAAAGATGCTAACAACCGTTATACCGTTTTCTTCCCTTGAACGCCTGACAAGGCTCAGGTGTCCTTCGTGCAGGGCGCCCATTGTTGGAACAAAACCTGTGGTTTTGTTCCCCGTCCTGAGGATTTTGTGAAAAGCCCGCATGTCTTTTATGGTTTTTATTACTTGCATAAAACCATCTCCCGCCACTGTATGCCACAGTAAGGGTTACATTTTCCCGATCTCTCTCATCAATGTGCTGAACAGCTCCCGCTCTTTTAAGGTCTTCACTACCCTTCCGTGTTTAAAGAGGATACCGGTACCCTTCCCCCCGGCGATTCCGATGTCGGCCTCCCTGGCCTCTCCGGGGCCGTTGACCACACAGCCCATTACCGCTACCTTAATCGGTTTTTCCATCCCTGCCAGTTTTGCCTCAACCTTCTCGACGATCCCCCTTATATCAACCTGGCAGCGCCCGCACGTGGGACAGGACACCAGTTCAGGACCTCTCTGTCTCAGGTGCAGTGATTTTAAAATCTCATAGGCAACCCTTACTTCCTCAACCGGGTCAGCCGTCAGGGATACCCTCATTGTATCCCCGATGCCTTCGGAGAGCAATATGCCCAGGCCCACCGCGCTTTTTATTGTCCCTGAAAAGGCAGGGCCTGCCTCGGAGATCCCGATGTGCAGGGGGTATCTGAATTTCCTTGAGAAAAGACGGTATGCCTCAACGGTCTTCATGACATCAGAGGCCTTCAGGGAGACCTTGATCGCACTGAACCCGAGGTCCTCGAGTATCTTTATATGCCTCCCCGCGCTCTCCACGAGGGCCTTTGCGCCGGGATGCCCGTATTTTCTGAGGAGATCTTTTTCAAGCGAGCCTGCATTTACCCCGATCCTGATAGGCACACCCCTGTCTCCGGCGGCGCTTACAACCTCTTTCACCTTCTGTTTGCCGCCGATATTGCCGGGGTTTATCCTCAGGCCGTCCGCGCCGTTTGCCACGGCCTCAAGGGCGAGCCTGTGGTCAAAATGCACATCTGCAACAAGGGGGATGCGGATTTTCCTCTTTATTGATTTTATGGCCGCGGCTGCCTCCGGGTTCAGGACCGCAACCCTCACTATCTCACATCCCGCAGCCTGGAGCCTCTTTATCTGGGAGACGGTTGCGGCTACATCACGCGTATCGGTCTTTGTCATGGACTGGACGGAGACAGGGGCGCCCCCGCCGATATCGATACCGCCGAGTGTTATACGTTTAGTTGATTTTGCCTCTGTCATTGCGGGGTTTTTTCTTGCCGTTAAGCTGGTAATAACTCACTGCCTCCACATGCTCCTCGCCTGTGCGGGAAAAATAGTGCGTGCCGTTGTTCTTTGAGACAAAATACAGGTAGTCCACATCCGCCGGATAAAGCGCCGCTCTTATGGACTTTATTCCCGGGGAGGCAATCGGTCCGGGCGGCAGCCCTTTGATGA
>WFVK01000371.1 GCA_015491705.1 Nitrospirota bacterium
TCCAGGACCTCTTCAAGGACTCCGGGAGATGATATCGCGCGGGTTACGTTCTCCACCGGCACAACAGCGGCGGCGTATGAACTCCCGGCGGTGGCCCCCCGGAAGGTCTCCTTCAGGCCGGTATCCATAAGCAGGACAGACCTTCCCGGTTTCGCAAAATAAAGCACACCGTGGATTCTTTTATCGGTAAATTCTTTCATCTATCGGGCAGCGGGCAGGAATTCCGGCGGATTCTCCGGCCCGTTTTATTCAACATCAAGGTCTGGATAACCTTTGTGCCATATAATCAATGCATATCCTGATTATCTTGTCCCTCACCTCACTGACCGGGGGCGATGTGTCAATCCTGTGTGCGCGCGGAACGCTCCGGAGCAATTTCCCGTATTCCAGCGACTGCTGAACAATCTCATCCACAGAAAATTCATCCTTCCTCTGCCTCAGCACCTCGGGGTCGGCATAAAGATAAAACGTCAAATCAGGTTTTGTTATGAATCTCTTGAAAAAATCCATAACATTATACGGGACGGCAAGCCTGAACCTCCGCGGATAAATGATATGATCATAGTAGTATCTGTCCGCACATACCACACCCCCGCGTGACCATGCAGACTGGAATTTCACCCGTCCGATTACAAAATCAGTAAAATAATATATAAATTTCATGTATGAAAAGGCGGTGTTGCGGGGCGGAATCTTTCTCGGGTCATCTTCTCCCCCGGCATCCCCCGCGAATTTCCCGTAAAATGGAATCAGCTTTTTAATGTCGGGAAAGAGGTAAGGACGCCAGTAAAATTTCCTGAACTTCCCGGGCAGGAAACCATGTGTGAAAAACCCGTTCAGACTGTTGATCAGCGTTGTCTTGCCCGCGCCGTCATGGCCGATAAAGGCTATAAATAATCCCGAAGGCCTGAACAGGCGCTCTATGTTCGTCCGGATAAAATCATAAAAGTATCCCATGCGCCTGACATTGAGGTTGCGGAAACTTCTCTTCAACAGGCTTAATCTGCACGATGCAGCGCTTCTCTCCACGGACTCCCAGTCCCTCTCGCTTATTCTGTCCAGCAGGTACCCGGCGGTGCTTCCGCCCAGGGCATCCGAGACAATATCGCGAAAACCTCCGTGGCCGTGCAGTGCGTGAATCTTATCCCTGTATTTCTCCTTGACTTTGCCATGATGTATAAGGGGATACAGGAAATGCATGGCTGCATCGGTTACGGGACCGGCCACGTAAAAGTTTTTATATCTCTGCCTGTCCTCTTTTATCCTGTCGGCCGTTACAATGGGTATAAAAGGCAGCCATACACACTCATTCAGTATGTCTATCCTTGCAAATTCCATCCCGCCGTCATCCCCATACCTGCAGAAAATATTGTTGGAGCCGTTTGCGGTTTTATTATGCAGGTATGGTATGAAGCCGTTGTCTGCGGCGGTCTCAAACAGGATTTTCTCAAACATCACCGTGTCTTCTGTCCAGATGTCCACATCATGGGTGGTATAATCCGGCAGTTCATCGTAGTTGCCGCAGACACAGTAGACCGTTCCTCTTGCATCCAGTTCCCTGAACAGGGGATTCAGCAGGTACTTCAAGCTGCTTTCATGTCTTTGCTTTTTTTTATGAGTATATACATGAACCATCCGTCTTTCCTGCACAAGGCGGGGAATCAGCTAACCCAGATAACCCAGATTCTTCAAGGCCCTCTTCATGGATTCTTCATCTTCTTCAGAGAGTTCTTCAGTACCGGGGCCGGCCGCCTTTCCGCGGCGGACGTATTCGGGAGGATTGCGCCTGAATGACTCTGTGAATGCCTCTTCGATTATCCTGCCGTCAAGATCATCAGGTATCGGCAGATTCAGATCATAAAGAATCGTGGGCAGCACATCCACTATATCCGCAGGTTTAATCACGGCTCCCTTTCTTACATTGCGCCCGCAAAATATGAAGATTCCGTCCCGGCTGTGGATACCGCTGAAATATCCTGTTATATCTTCCGGCACGGGGGTAATAACATCGCCTTCCTGCTCCTGGCCCCCGGCATAATCCGGAGAAAATTTAAATACAATGTCTGGGGTCTTTTCGATAAAATCGCCTTTGTATATCTCCTCCCTTTTATACGCCTCCGCGACCACCCGCTCCCCTGTTTCAGGGTCCTTTACATCAAGAAGTCTTCCGATTATCTCCTCCCGGAGCCTTTCGTATTCATCCCCTTCGCCCACAATCCCTCTTTCCTGGCGGTTCCGCAGGTTTATCACGATTCCTTCCACATTTGCATACATCTTGAAACGGAACGCCCTCGTTTTATCCCAGGCTATCAGGTTGCTCCCGGAATACTGTCTTGAAGCCCATTTCTGTATGAAATGAGGCATCCTGCTCACCTTCTCCCTGATGCGCATCCTCAGTTTTACATTCTTCCGATTGATATAATTCAGGAACACATGGAGAAGGCCCGGGAAAACACCGGGGCCTCCGCCGCTCCTGTTCAGATACATATATCCTTCCCTGAGCAGCCAGGCGCTTATGTTAAAACGCCGCCGCGGGTGCCTCATGAATCCGTGATCGGATATTATAACCAGTGATGTATCATCATCCATCAGCGCCGAAATCTCGCCCAGGGCAATGTCGATTTCCGAGTAGATATCCTCTATGACCCGGGAGTCGGGATGGTTCTGTTCCTCAAAGAACCTCCAGAAATAATGCTGTGCAAAGTCGGTGCTGCTGAAGACAACCGAATAGACATCACCCCTGCCGTCTCTCATGTGATCTGTAATTATCCCGGCTTCCCTTCTCACCAGTTCCCTGCATTCCCTGGTGAATTCACCCGGCGTGCGGCGGCTGACGGCGTTAAAACTGCTGACAGACGACATATCCAGCAGTTTCCCTATCTCTTTTCCCCACTCCGGGGGATATGTCTTCGGCCTGTCCTGGTCAGGGCATGGAAACCCCGGCACCATCCTGCCGTTGATCTTCCACGGCGGATACGTCATCGGCACTGCGACAACGGTCATCTCGTAGCCGGCCTCGCCGAGATAATCCCATATCGTCTGGCCCTGGAAACGAGAGGAATGCAGAGTGGATATGCTCTCGTCGACTGCATCCTTTGTAGTCGGGACAAAGGCAGGCGTATAATCCGCGGGATTATATTCACGGAAATCAAAATAGCCGTGTCTGCCCGGATTCTTTCCGGTCATGAAAGAAACCCATGCGGCGGCGGTAATCGGCGGATACGTGGATTTAAGGATTCCCCTTACCCCTGACCTGATAATCCTCTCCAGATTGGGCAGTCTGCCCTTTTCAATCAGGGGGTCTATGGCGCTGAACGTCCCGCCGTCAAGCCCGATAATTACCAGTTTTTTTCTTGATGCTTTTCCCATCTTATATCCACTTCCCGCCGGGCGTGTCCGTTGCGACAGCAGGGGCCGGTTCTTTTTTCATTCTCCTGTTCTCTTCAATAATATTGGCTGCAACCACAAGGCCTGCAAAGACCGACAGAAAATACTGGAAGGTCAGCTTCCATATTGCGTGGGTCCCCATACCGATGATTACATATGAAACAAGGAAGGCGATAAAGACCTGAGCGAGATTCCTGAAATAAGTTTCACCGGTTCTCCTGAGCAGTCTGAAGGACTCTCTGAAGAGTTTAAGTATGTAAAGCATATAAAAAGACAGGCCCAGGACTCCCGTACTCATCAGGAGAACAAGGTAATTGTTGTGCTCGATAGCGCGCCTGCCTGTGCGGGTAGCCCCCAGAATATCGCGGATGTCAAAACCGTTTCCAAGGAGTTTCTCTATAATCGTGCTGCTGTTGATAAAATAACGGAGGTTTTTCTGCCATATGAGAATTCTCTGACTCAGCAGATGCGGGTCAAGCTCGAAAAAGCCCTTGTTGCTGGTCAGGATTATAAATATATCCTTCAGCCTGTCCTGGACCGTCGGGTCGAGAACAAACATTAAAGCAACAAAGGCTACAATGGAGTATGTAATCACAAAATATCTCTTCAGGACAGTCCACGTAAGAATCAGGAAAAACACGCCGATCCATACGTTCCTGGTGTAATTTATATATACCGTATAGAAATACACTGCAAAGAAAACAAGCCAGGCTGTCTTACGTGATTTTTTCTCCGTAACAGAATAAAAAAACAGGAAGAAAGGCAGGGTGGCCAGAAGATAATATGAAAAAACATTCATTACACCGGCAAATGTGGAGTACCTGACATACCCGGCACCCAGGTAGTACGCCCCTGTAAGGACATTGCGGATAAAGGAGCCGTAGGGCAGGACAAGTGATAAGATAACACTCCAGCAGATTATGTTTATCCTCTTTTTATAGGATTCTTCTCCCGCGCTGAGGACCACGAGAACCGTCAGGTTGAGAACAACAAATCCCGTAAACAGGCGGAACCAGAATCCCGCGCCGTAGACAAGACCCTTGTGTGTAAAAAAAACAGCGGGGATGCACAGCAGCAGGAAGGCCCCGTATATCCTGTTTACGCTCAGGTTGAAGACGTTGTATTGACAGACGGCAAAATAACTTACAAACAGGAGGGCTATCAGACCTCCGATCATTATTGGAAGACTGATGCCTCCCGCTCCCATGTCGCTGTATGCATCAACAAGGCTCCGGGTGAGCAGAATAAGATAGAAGGCATATTCAAGTTTTATGAAAAAAACTATCACAAAGGCGGCCAGTGCAAAAAAGGCCGCGGTCCTGAACTGGTACCGCATAACCGTATCCGCAAAATAATAAGCGATATAGACCGCAAAAAATATCTTCAGAAGTTTTTCATTGACTATGTCCTTCATTACCTGAAGCTCTCCGTATCCGAAGCGGGCTTTTTCAGCAAAGCCTTTTTATAGAACAGCCGCGGTTTCAATATCTGGATAAACCTGCGCGGCAAGCCGACAAGCAGGTTTCCGAGCATAAACAGTATATCAGCAAGGTCAGGAGCATCACTGCTTATTTCATAATTGTATTTTCTGAGATGGTGTCCTGCCAGCAGGTTGAATATCCTTATCTCCCTCCGTGAGAGGTTTTTTTTCCATTTCCACCTGTTATCACTGTTCAAAGGGCTGAATATCAGTTTAGAGTGACGCGAAATCGTATAATTATAGCTGTTTTTATAAAAATTAAACATATCAGGCTCATATTCAACACCGATCATGGAACATATATCCCTCACCGTCTGTTCCGGCTTCTCCAGCAGGTCTTCGTAACGGACCGTAATCTTGTTTTCCGCCCTTATCCCTTTAAAATATCTCTCGATCATCAACAGCTTGAGGCTCCAGTCCAGCGCCATGACGGATACATCATTTTTGTGCATTTCCGCCTTCTTGCGCCAGCTGTCGAAAACATCCCTGCCGTCACGCACAATATGAATAAACAGGGCGTCCGGAAACAGCCTGTACAGGATATCAATCTTGCGCAAAAAAGAGGGGGTCTTGTTGCCCCAGATGCTCTTTCCCTCCCCGCGGCAGTATGTGGAGAACAGACCGGTCACGAGCTCCCGGAGACTGATTCTTTCCTCCGGGTCAAGCTGAGTGAAAAATTCGGTATAATAAGCATAGCTTGACTGTATATCGCTTTTTGACGACAGGTAATTATTATAAAAAGCCTTCAGGAAAGCGCCTGTAAAGCCTGTGGTTACATACTTCTTTTTCAGCAGCGGCACCAGGAAGCCGGCCTCCCTTGCTATGGCTATCCTGGAGTGGGCATTCAGGATCAGGCGCAGCAGGGTAGTGCCTGATCTCTGCGTTCCCACTATGAAAATCTGCTTTTTAACCGTCTCCATTTTCTGTAACCCTTAAGCCTCGCCTGCGGGGCGTGCCCGTTGTCCCTGACCCTAAAGGACAATGCACACAGACACTGATCTCATCCGGAACCAGCCAGCCGCCCGCCGGTCAGACTCCTGAAAGTATTTTTATTCAAAATCCCCGTATAAAATGCGAGCATGGTGTAAGCTGAAACACCTATCAGTACATTCACGGCCCTGGAAAAAGGTAAAGCAATAAAAAGCATGACCATGACCGCGCCCATCAGGGAAACCTTGATAAATGATAAAAAGAAACCCGAGTGATAAACCTTTTTCCTGAACAATCCGCTCATTAATATCAAAGTGAATATTTCACCGCCTGTTAAGGCCAATGCCGCACCGTAGCCGCCGTACGGTGGTATCAGTACCGTGCTTAACAGTATAACGACCAGCACACCGCCGCCTGTGGCAAACATGTTGAAACGGTGAAAACCTGCGCTCAGAAGAGATGTGCCTATACTGCGTCTTACCACCAGCAGGAAAACGAGCCATATCAGGATATTGAAAATCCCCGCGCTGTCAATATAGGGCCTCCCGAACAGAAGAACGACGATATCCCTGCCGAACACAGTGGCAATGATACAAACCGGCATTGCAATTCCGACGATTAATCTTTCAAATTCCGCATGAACTTTCCTGAATTTCTCCATGTCCGAAACGTACAGGCTTGAAAGGGTCGGATAAAGGGCGACTATAACAAGCACACCGACCCTTACAACCATCATTGTCAGCCTGTGAGGTGCGGAAAAGACACCGAGTTCCTCGTCACTGCTCCAGAATCCCATAAAAAAAACCGGGATAAAGAGAGAGAGATTATTGAATATCCCGTTTAGTGCAAAATAAAAAGACTCCCTGAGATGTCGCATCCACTCTCTGAATGATATCCTGAATACAAAGGGAATGCTTAGTTTCCGCGATAAAATAAACAAGAAGGTCAGGCTCCCTGCAAGCACGGAACACGAATAGATGAAAGAGGCCTCTACTGTATCCGACGGACCTTTCACCAGCATATATATGCCCACGAGAAAAGCCAGGGAGGCGGTGATCCTCCCGGCGAATATGTACTGCAT
>WFVK01000372.1 GCA_015491705.1 Nitrospirota bacterium
AATCAAAAAGTGTGGAAAAATAAACCTTAACGTTGCATAAACCGGCTGGAGCTGATTTTTGAAACTAATCCTGAGCTTGCGTCATTTCGACCAGCGGGGGAAATCTTTATATTACGACGGGCTAAGATTTCTCACTTCGTTCGAAATGACAGCGGGTTGATCAGATAATGACGTTCCGCAACATGAACTATCTATGAAAAAAAGGCAGAGCGGTTCCTGAACTTGATAAGGGAGTCATAATAAATGTCTGAAAGAAAATTTAAACGTAATGGCACCAAAACAAGTGCATTTGGGACACCTGGCAGAATTAATCATGATTCATCAGAGTTCTATAGCAGCAGGCTTTATGAAGATAAAAAAGTAACGAGAGTAAAATCTAAAGAAAATCCAATTCCCTCTGAACGGCTTAATAAAATCTATTTGAAATCAAGTGAATCAATGGATGAAATTCCTGATTATAGTGTTCATTTGATGATTACGTCACCTCCTTACAATGTTAAAAAGGTTTATGATCAAGATTTATCATTGGATGAATACAGGGAGATGTTAAAGAGAGTTTTTGCAGAGACATACAAAAAATTAGTAACCGGCGGGCGGGCATGCATAAATGTCGCAAATCTTGGGCGAAAACCGTATATCTCTTTACACAGCTACATTATCGAGGACATGCATGATATTGGTTTTCACATGCGGGGTGAAATAATCTGGAACAAGGCATCAAGTGCAAGTCCTTCAACAGCGTGGGGAAGCTGGCTATCAGCAGCGAATCCTGTCTTAAGAGACATCCATGAATATATTCTTATATTTTCGAAGGAGTCTTTTTCGAGAAAAAGAGGGAACAAGAAGAGCACTATCAGCAAAGAGGATTTTCTTGAGTGGACGAAAAGTGTATGGACTTTCCCGGCGGTATCAGCAAAAAGTATTGGGCATCCTGCTCCCTTCCCCGAAGAGCTGCCGCATCGATTGATTCAATTGTATTCATTTGAAGGAGATGTGGTGCTTGATCCGTTTTGCGGTAGTGGTTCCACTTGCATAGCCGCTTTAAAAGACGGAAGAAATTATATTGGATATGATATTGAAAAGAAGTATGTCGATTTATCAAATCAAAGAATCAGCGATTATATTGCTCAAGCAAATCTCTTAAAAGAAATTGAACCATTAACAATAAAGGCCTTACAGGGCCTCCGGTCGTCAAGGTCAAAGACTCACCCGTCACGGATTTTCTCCGAAAATCCGTCGAGCCAGGCAATACGAACAAAAAACAAGCTCTGACCCCCCCGGAACAATGCGGGGGCATCCTCCTGGTACAGCAAGCTATTTTTTCCTGCGGTAGAACATTTTGCGGCCTACATTAAGCAGCTCCGCCGCGCGGCTCTTGTTGTTGTTGCACAGGCGGAGGGCCGTCTCGATGGCCCTGTCTATAACATTATCAAGGGTGAACTGGTTTAACGGAAGGCTGATGCTCACCACATCCCCCTCTGCAACCCGGCCTGTGTTTATAATCAGGTGTTCCGGCCGGATCAGTTCATCTTCAATCAGGATGGCGGCCCTTTCAAGGCAGTTCTTCAGTTCGCGGATGTTGCCCGGCCATTGATAGCCCATGAGCACATCCAACGCCTTCTGCGAGACCCCGCGCAATCTTTTCCCCAGGTCCTTCCCGAACTGCTCCATAAAGTATTCAACGAGCAGGGGGATGTCCTCCCTGCGCTCCCTCAGGGGGGGCAGGGTAATGGGGAAGGTGTTTATCCTGTGATACAGGTCCTTGCGGAACCTTCCTTCCCTGACCAGTTCCGCCAGGTCCCTGTTTGTGGCGATTATGAGCCTGAAATCGGCCCTGAGCGGCTTGTTGGAACCAACCCTTTCAAATGTCCTCTCCTCCAGCACCCGCAGGAGTTTTGCCTGCAGGTCCAGGGGCATGTCACCGACTTCATCAAGGAGGAGCGTGCCGCCCCGGGCAAGCTCAAACTTGCCGTCCCTGTCCCTGTCGGCCCCGGTGAATGCACCCCTGACATGCCCGAAGAGTTCGCTCTCAAACAGGGTGGAGGGTATGCCCGCGCAATTTACCGCGACAAACCTGTTCTCCATCCTTTTCCCGGCGAAGTGTATGGCCCGTGCAAGCACCTCCTTGCCTGTTCCGCTCTCGCCGTAGATGGCTACAGTGGTATCCGGCGCCCTGGCCACCTTCTCCGCGAGCCCGAGGGCCTTCATCATTGCGGAAGAACGGGTGACTATATTCTGGAAACAGTACTGACTGCGGAGATGCTCTTTGAGCTTTTTGTTGGCCTCACTCAACTGCCTGTAACTGAGACTGCGGCGTATGGTGGCAACAAGGTCCTCGGGGTCACAGGGTTTCTCCAGATAGTCATCGGCACCCTGTTTGATTGAAATAACCGCCTTCGTAACACTGCCGTGCGCGGTAAGGAGAATGAAAGGCATATCGGGATATCTGGCCTTTATCTCCCCCAGCAGTTCGATTCCGTCCATCCTCGGCATCTGCTGGTCGGAAAGCACGATATCCACATCGTGTCTCTCTATAACCTCAAGGGCCTCAAGCCCGTCTTCCGCCGCAAGACATTCAAAGCCGCTGTGTTTCAGTTTATGTCCGAGTGTCCTGCGGGTGATCTCGCTGTCCTCGACAATAAGTATTGTCGCCTCTGCCGGTCCTGCATTCATGATATAAATCTCCTCAGTGCCTCATTCAGACGGTTTATCTCTCTTTTTAACGCCTCATATTCCTGCAATGCCGCTGTCATCCTGCCCATGCGGCCCATTATCTCCAGCCTGCCGGCCCTCTGCCGCGCTGGTTCGGCCCCGAATGAGGCAAGTTCGGTCTTGATCCTGTGGGCTGCGCGCGCAAGGGCCTCTCCGCTGCCGCTGTCTATGGCATCATGCACCTTCTGGAGGGCGGCGAAGGATTTCCCGACAAATATCCCGGCTATCTCTTTCAGAAATTCCCCGTCGCCTTCAACCAGCCTGAGGGCCTCTTCCTCGTTGAATGGCTCTGCCTCTTTTGGGGACAGTGCGGCTGATATGGCTTCAAAGAGTTCCTCTTTCCTGACCGGCTTTGAGATATACCCGTCCATGCCTGCCTGCAGGCAGAGCTCCATGTCCTCCCTGAAGGCAAAGGCCGTAATGGCTATAACCGGGATGTGCCCGCCGCTGACGCGTTCCCTTTCCCTGAGAATCCCTGTCACTTCAAGTCCGTCCATGCCGGGCATCTGGACATCCATCAGTACAATGTCGAACCTGAGTTTCTCTATTGCATCAAGGGCCTCATTGCCGTTTCCCGCCACTGTTACCTTGTGTCCCCCTTTCTCAAGCATGCGGGTGATCATCTTCTGGTTTATATCGTCATCCTCTGCAACGAGGATGCTGAGGGGGGGCAATTCAGGCAGGGGCCTTTCCGCTCTTTCCACCTTCCATGCGGGCTCTTTTCGCACGGTGGCGGCCCTCTTCCGGCCCGACAGGATTCCGGCTATGGTATTGTACAGCTCCGGCCTTTTCACGGGCTTCAGGAGATAAGCGGAAATGCCCAGGGACTTTGCGCGTGCAATGTGATTGCTCCTGTCCTCGGAGGTAAGCATCATGATAGTGGTTCCATCAAGACTCCGGTCGTTCTTTATATTCTTTGCAACCTCGAATCCATCCATATCGGGCATTTTACAGTCAATGAGCACAAGATCGTAGGGGCGGGCTGCATCCTTTGCCTCCCCGAGTTTCTTTATTGCCTCTTTGCCGCCTTCAGCCTCTGTCACCTCAATACCCCAGGGGGAAAGCGTCTCGCGCAGGATCAGGCGGTTGGTGGCATTGTCATCAACCACGAGGGCCTTCAGGCCTTGCAGTTCAACACCCTCTGGCTGCCTGGCCGCTCCGGAGCCGCTCCGGAGCCCGAACCTGACATCAAAGCAGAAGGTGCTGCCCTTATCCTCTCTGCTTTCAACCCGGATTCCGCCGCCCATGAGTTCCACAAGTCTCCTGCTTATGGAAAGTCCCAGGCCTGTGCCCCTGTATTTTTTAGTTGTTGAAGAATCTATCTGCGTGAAACTTTCAAATATATATCTCTGTTTTTCAGCGGGGATGCCGATACCCGTGTCGGAGACGGAAAAGAGCAGCCTGCACCCCCGGTCGAGCATTTCCTCTCTCTCCACGAGCAGGTTCACCTCTCCCTTTTCCGTAAATTTTATGGCATTGCTGAGGAGATTCACGAGAATCTGGCGCAGCCTGTTCGGGTCTCCGGACAGATGGACAGGCACATCAGGCCTGATGTGACAGGTGAGCTCCAGGTTCTTCTTGTGTGCCCTTATGGCCATTATATCACAGGTCCTGCAGACCAGTTCCTCGATATTGAATTCCTCAACCTTCAATTCCAGATGACCTGCCTCTACC
>WFVK01000373.1 GCA_015491705.1 Nitrospirota bacterium
AATATATATCCCCTCTCAGGTTAAGAGGGGCCGGGGGAGTTATCCGATTAATTTCTCCTCCTGCAATAAAAACTTATTTTCAGTGGCCCTTCACGTTGTAACCCTTGAACCCTGAACCGGCAGCCCCTGAACCTTAAACAGATTTTACGGCATGCTCTCCTGCCGGTTCATGCAACGTTGGGGTTTATGCGATGTTTAAGGCTAATTGAAGCCGTAACTCATCTTTTTCTCCAGGACGGGCAGCCTTATAATAAAGCTGCTGGTGCCGTTCTCACTCTTTGTATCGAGATTCCCGTTGTGTCCTTCGATGATCTTATGGCTTATCGGGATATTCAGTTCGCCTTCCAGATTATGGATATCAGTAAGATGTTCTGAAAAAGTTTTCTTCCCTTTGTCCACGGACTGGCCCCCCCTGTATTTTATTAATATCACCGCGGAAGGAACATCGCTCATGATTGCTCCGGCGCTCATTGTTATGTGTGTGCCGTAGGGCGTCTGCTCGACTATATTCAGCACGAGATAGTAAATCGCCTTTATAAGCCGTTCTTTGTCCGCATGGACATAAAAGGGCCGGTTGAACATCTTTATCGAGAACCTGTGCGTCCCAGGGATGTTCCTGGAGATGAATTCCGCTGCCTCACACAGGAGGTCGTTTACACCTTCTTCCCTGAAATTATACTCCTGGGTGCCCGAGAAGGTTATAAGCTTGTCTATCAGATTATCAAGCCTCCGGACGGACTGGCTTACGGATCCGATAAAAAACTCCTTCAGTTCATCATCCCTGAATTTTTCGTTGAGCAGTTGTGTATATGTCTGTATTGATGTCAGGGGATTCCTGATCTCGTGTGCTATCTTTGCAACGAGATTATTGACCGTCCTGAGCTTCTCCTCCCTCCTGCCCCGCTCTTCGAGCTCTTTGGAATCGGAAAGGTCGGAAAATATAATGCCCGCGCCGGAAGGTTTCCGCTGTTCATCAGTCAGTCTGAAGCTGTTTATGCCGAGAGGCAGTTTTGAGGGATTTATCACGGCCTCATGCCGCCTGAAGGCCGTCCCGGTTGTCAGGGTCTTGCACAGTATGTCACCGAGGGGGGAGGGAAGCTCCCGTGAATCAGATCCGATGATGTCCGAAGGTTTGAGGTTAAGTATTTCAGCGGCCCGCCGGTTGAAAACGGTTATCTTTGCATCTCTGTCGACCGCGATCATGCCGCTGCTCATGCTCGACAGGATATTGTTCGTAAACTCCTTCTGGTGCCGGATCTGATGATAAAGGCCTATATCCTTTACGGCGGCTGCAAGATAGTTGCACAGGACATAGATAATCTCCTGTTCTTCTGCATAAAACGGCTCGCCCGTGATCTTGCCGTCGATATTGAAGATGCCGGTCAGCCTGCCCTTGTGGATCATGGGAAATGAGACAACGCACTGCAGCATGTCCATTTCCCTCCCGAGCTCTGCCGGAGCCGCCTCAGAAGCCACCGGCCTGTGGACTATACGTCCTGTTTTTTTCAGCAGGTCCACGAGGGCGCTGTCCTTCGGAAGTACAAGGTTTTCAGCGGTATGCGGGTCAAGGCCGTAGTGCCTCCTGAGACGGAAACCCTCTTTATCCCTGAGCATGACCGACATCCTGCCCGCATGCGCAATTTCCATCACGGAATCCATGAAATAGTCAAGCAGTCTTTGCATGTCGAAGTTTACGCTCAGCATCCTGGCAAAGCCGGTGATTATTTTCATCCCCGCATGTTTTCCTCCGGCACGCGTGCGGCTGTGAGCAGCTCCTCCCTCAACGCCGGCATTGTCCAGGGGCGCGGCAAGAGGCGTCGCATTACCCGGGCCCGGATGTTTCAGCAGCCTTGATTCACTTTTATCCCTCTGTTTTGCAAGCGCCCGCTCAACCACGCCGGGAAGCTCCTGCACTGCGGCGTCCGCGGCAACACAGTCAAATACACCCGGGGGGAGGCCCCCGGCTGGGAATCCGGCTGAAGCGTGTTCCGTAATTATTACCACCATGTCGCCGGCTGTCATGTTCACCAGACTTTCCATGCAGGACAGCCTTTCAGGGACGGTGTCAATAATAAGCAGGCTGAGAGGAATATTGCGGCGCAATTCCTCGAGCTCTTCAACGGTTTTCAGTGGATATACGGTGTATCTCCCGAGAGACTTTCTTATGCTCCGGATAACCGCTTCATCCCTGTTGCTCAGCAATGCCAGAAATTCCATATATCAGACAAGCTTCCCGTCTTCAGGCTGAATATCGTGCGGCGGGCCCTGCCGCCGGTTTTCGCAACCGAGGTTTTCCGTTGTTGCCTGCAGGCAATGAGACCGTAAAGGTTGTCCCCTTTGACGGAGCGCTCCTTACCTTTATCTTACCTCCGTGGTCTTCTATGATCTTCCTGCTTATGGCAAGGCCAAGGCCCATACCCTTGTCTTTCATCGTCACAAACGGATCGAAGATACTGTCGATATTCTCCGCGGGAATGCCCCTGCCCGTGTCTGTAACGGCTATATCGACGCGGTGTTTGCCGGGACGCAGTTCAACCTTCAGAGTCCCCTGCCCGTCCATAGCCTGGCACCCGTTGTTTATGATGTTGATGAACACATGTCTTAATTTTTCCGCGTCACCCTGCATGTTGATTCCGCGGGCCGCATATTTTTTTTCAATCAGTATGTTCTTGTTTTCAAGCTCAAGTCTGCGTTGAACGTAGTCGATGCTTTCATCTATGAGGCTGGCAATATCAAAATAATCGGCGGCGGAGGATGCCCTGTCGGTCGAAAAATTCAGCAGGTCTTCGATAAGGCCGTCGATCCTCTCTATTTCTCCAATGACAATCCTGGAGAATCTGTCCCTGAATTC
>WFVK01000374.1 GCA_015491705.1 Nitrospirota bacterium
TCCGCAAGCCCCTGGTAATATGCCTCTTCCTCGGGGGTCATCTCCTCCTCGCCGTAGGCGGCTTCTTCCTCAGCGGCCATTTCAGCCTCGGCGTCCGCGAGTCCCTGGTAATAGGCCTCTTCTTCGGGAGACATTTCCTCCTCGCCGTAAGCGGCTTCCTCCTCAGCGCCTGAAGATTCCCCGTACCCGGACATGGCGTCTTCATAACCCTGGTAATAAGCCTCTTCTTCCGGGTTTTGACAGTCTTTTTCCGGTTTTCCTTCGGAACCGCAACTCATTGGTTTCCCTCCTTTCTGCATGATTGGTTGATTAACTGCTCCCTGGAATCATACCTCCCTTCTTCCAGAATTTGATCATAGATATAAAGGCTAAGCCTTTAAGTAATCCCTGCAATGGCATAAGCCACCGCCGCCCGGCAGGAGAGCCTGCCGGGTTATGCAACATCAAGATTAAAGAATTATCCCTGAATCTCTCCGGATATATTCCGGATCGTCTCTTCAAGAGAGCCCGATAGCTGTTTTGCTGTATCAAGGGTGGCCTTCAGGTATTCCTCCCACTCCCTGATATATTCTTCCTGTTCTTTTTGTTCTATGCCGTCAAGATATGGAGATGCTGCGTTAAATTCTCCCACCGCCTCTTCTATTGAGTTCAGTGTTTCCTCATATTCGGAAAGCGCCTGGTCATAAACACGCGATAATTCCTGAATATATGAGGATGCATCATCTGCCTGCGGATATCCTCCGCTGCTTCCGCAGGAGACATTCTCCCGCCGGTGATATTCTTCATACGCCCTGATTGAATTGTCAAGATCGGCGGCTATTTTTTCCATCTCCTGCGCTGATAGATCTTTGTGGCTCATTTTTCTCCCTCCGCCTCCCCCGGCATTATCTGCACCTGCGTGAAAAAAGCAGGATATAGCGTCTGTAGAAAAGCAGGTATCTCCGGTTACGCGTTGAGCGGTACCTGCAGATAAAATATACTGCCATGTAACGGTAGTAGGCACACAAATAGCGCCGGTTGCGGGTCCACAGATAGAGCATCCGGTAGCGGAGGGCGAGCATGCGGTACCTGCGGCACCGGTCAATCGGCAGCCGCACCCTGCAGAGCCGGTCAAAAGCGGCCCTGGCCTGTATAATTCCCGAGCCGGAATGCTGGTCCCATCCGGCGGCTCCGATGTTCAGGGCAGTATTTTTCAGCGCCTGCTTGATGGCGTCCTGTGTGAGTGACGGCCTGCACTGTTTCAGAAGCGCAACCACCCCGGCTGCAACAGGACAGGCTGCGGAGGTGCCTGTATCACAATTGAAGTATCCCGTAAAATGACTTATTGAACAGAAGTCCGGTTTGTGGGGGTCAAGCGCCGCCGGTCCCTGGCTGCTGTAGCCGATCAGCCTTCCCTGAATATTGGCGGCTCCGACGGTCATGACACGGGGATGCCCGTTGGCTCCCCATATGCTTTTGCCGGGGCCTGTGTCGCTCCCGCATCTTCCGCTCGGACACCCTTCGCCGCAGTTTCCGGCGGCAAAAAGCACTATAATGCCTTCGTTGATCGCCTCCACGACCTTGCGGGTAAACGGATGATTCGGATCAGTCGCATATGCGGGATCCCAGCTTTTCCGGTATATCCCCCAGCTATTGGAAAGAATATGCGGGGTTCCGTTCGCCCTGTACCGGTTTATGGCCCACTGAAAGCCGGCAAGCGCATTGGATATGGTGTTGCCGTTTGAAATCCTGATGTCGTAAATCTGCGCCTGGGGCGCCATGCCGAGGGCGTCGGTGGCGGTCATGTTTCCGTGCCAGCCCCATGCTGCGCCGGTTGTGCCCCAGTCATTGGCAGGCCATCCACCGATGACCCGGCTGACCAGTTTGCCGGGCCATTTCGGATGCTCCGTGTCACTCCGGCTGATAGGACGGCCTGTTGCGGTTATTCCGCCGTCCACGATACCGATGACGATGCCCTGTCCTTTGCGGCCCCTTGCCCATATCCTGTCAACGCCAAGGTATCTTGCAACATCATGTATGCTCCCTTTCGAGCATGACGCGGTACCCTGGTCACAGTCGCACGGTGGAATGGGACAATTGCCGGTTGACATGCCTGACTCCACAAAGGTTTCCAGTTCCGGTTGAATTCCAAAGGGGGCAATTTCCGTATCGTCCCATACCCTGACAACATTTTCCCTGGATTCGAGTTCCTTCCTCTTTTTCCTGTCGATCCTGCCGCGCACAGTAACAATTTCCTGTTGCGACGCCTCAAGCTCCATTGCGAGTTTTGTATCTGAAACCGTACCCGGAACCGGCTCATAACCGGTATCAAGCTGAAAACCCGTTGCGTCCAGCCCCTGGGCGATGCTGAAGTTCCGGGCTGCAGCCTGCCCCTTCGGCACCCGCAGGTCCACAAGCACCCTTATCATTTCTTCATTACCGGCTGCTTCGGACATGCCGGATTCGCCGGGGTTCTTTTTTTTCTTCTCTGCCATGACAACACCTCCTTTTTTCTGTATCCAGAATCAATCCCGCTGTTGTATAAAAAATATCGCCGGCAGGCTCTCCGGCCTGTTTATGGCTATATTAAGGTCAATTTAAAATGTTTGCTGCAAAATTCTGATTAGTCAGTATCTGTTGCGGAAGCTGATTTTTGAAACTGATCCTGAGCCTGCGTCATTTCGACCAGCGGGAGAAATCTTTATATTGCGACGGGTCAAGA
>WFVK01000375.1 GCA_015491705.1 Nitrospirota bacterium
AAGGCCAAGGTGCTGGATGAAGTCTACAGGATATTAAAACCGGGAGGGAGGTTTATCATCTCGGATATCGTTTCCGACAAGCCTGTCCCCGGTTATCTGAAAAGGGACAAGGAGCTGTGGAACGCGTGCCTGTCCGGAGCGCTTACGGACAGGAGATTCAGAGAGCTGGCCGAGGATGCCGGATTTTCCAATATCCGATTAACTAAAAATTATCTTTACAAAAAGGTTGAATATATCAAGTTTCATTCAATCACAATAAAGGGCAGCAAACCGCGGAAGGTTCGTTCCGGGTGTCATGCCTGTTGCTGAGAAAATGAGATTCAATGTTGCATAAACAGGGCTGGAGGGCCTGCCGGCAATGTTTTGATGCAACTGAAAAGTGAAAATCTAACATGAAAAGAGGTAATAGATTATGAGAGTCACTTTAGTTAATTCACAGGTATTGGACGGCAATAACGTTGTACCCCCGCTCGGGCTTCTGTATGTCGCCGCTGTTCTGGAAAAGGCGGGCCATGCGGTGCAGGTGTTTGACGCCGACCCGCAGTACCACGCGGGCATCATCAGGGAAATAAAGGAATTTTCACCTGACCTGGTGGGACTGAGTTTCCTGACGGTCGGCTACCAGCGGGCCTCCAATTTCCTGAAGGATCTGAGGCGCGAGCTGCCTGACGTGGCATACTGCTCCGGAGGCGTGCATACCACGGTCAAGCCGGTTGAGACCCTGAAAGACTTTGATCTGGATTTTATAGTGCTGGGAGAAGGCGAAGACACCATGGTCGAGGTATGCGAAAAACTCGAAAAGGGCGAGGGCCTTGCCGGGGTAAAGGGCGTTACTTACCGGAAGAACGGCGAGATTATAGACAACGGCAGGCGCGAGCTGATAAAAGACCTGGACAGCATTCCGTTTCCAGCGCGCCACCTTATCGACATGAAGCCGTATCTCAAGCCCCCCGGGATTATAAGGGGCCATGCCGACAAGAACCAGACAACCATTGTCACGAGCAGGGGATGCCCGTTTAAGTGCATATACTGCGGCAGCCACAATATATTCGGTAGAAAGACGAGAAGGCGTTCCGTAAAGAATGTAGTTGACGAGATAGAGTATCTGCACGAGACATTCGGCATCACCGGGATATATTACTGTGATGATACATTTACATTGAGCCCGAAGTGGGTAAGGGCATACTGCGAGGAATTAAAACGGAGGAAACTGAATATCAAATGGGCCGGCCAGTCAAGGGTCGACCAGACGGACAGGGAACTGATGAAGCTGATGAAGGACTCCGGGCTTGTCCAGCTTGACTTTGGTGTTGAGAGCGGCTCGGAGAAGATACTCAAGGTCCTGGGCAAGGGCGGAGCCGGCGACAGGGCCGACCAGATCAAACATTCCTTCAAGCTGTGCAAAGAGCTTGATATCAGGACACTGGCGACCTTCATAATCGGCAATCCCGAGGAGACCAAGGATGATATACGCCAGAGTTTTGAACTGGCCAAGGAGATAGCGGCTGATTACACCGCCTTTTATTTCCTTACCCCCTATCCGGGAACGGCCATTTACGACATGGCTATTGAAAACGGATGGCTCGACCCGAATGTGCCGTTCTCCGAGATATGGGCGCACAGGCAGCCCGAGCTTCCCCTTATGTCCATAACCTTCGGGAAAGAAGAGCTGAGAGACATACGCAGGAAGATGCAGAATGCCTTTTTCAGAAGGAATTATCTCAGCAGTTCAGGGAATATAAATTTTTACTCGATCCTGCTGACCATATTATTCAGGCACCCCAGGGTATTCGTGGATGCAATGAAGAAACTGATCAGGACCCGCAGGATAGATTATATTGTTGAGACCCTGAATGCAGAATACTGGCGCATGAAGAAGTACGAAGGGGCCTGACGGGAAAAACGGAGAGCAGGTTAAGTGGCGGAGGAGGTAGGATTTGAACCTACGTCCCGACAGAATCGGGAAACGGTTTTCGAGACCGCCGCCTTAAGCCGCTCGGCCACTCCTCCGGGTGTTTAATCAAGACGATTTCATCTTACAGTTGCATAACACCATCGCCCGCATGCTGGAGAGCCCGGCGGAAAAGCTTTATCTGCGATTCCTTGAGGAAATATTCAGCGCGCATATCAACGTCTTTTGCAATTTCACTCCCCGTTACTTCCTGCAACAGAGACGTATTTCCGATATCCCATCGCTTTATAAAGGTTTTACGGCGGGCTCTCCGGCCGGTTTATGCAACGTTAAGGTTCACAGTCTTAATTTTACAAAAAATCTCCTTAAAATGTCTGCACATTCATTCTCCATGACCCCTGATACAACCCTGACCTGATGATTAAGCAGGGGGTCATGGAGCAACTGGTACCGGCTCGTTACAGCCCCGTAACGTTCGTCCCTGCATCCGTAGACGAGCCTTCCCAGCCTTGCATTGATCATGGCCCCCGCGCACATGACGCACGGCTCCTTGGTGACATAAAGCACTGCATCTGTCAGGCGCCAGTTTCCGGATTTTATGCCTCCCTCTCTCAGTGCCGCCAGTTCGGCATGTGCGGTGGGATCCTGGAGTTCCTCCCTCCTGTTATATGATGCGGCAATCACCGCGTTGTCCCTTACAAGCACCGCGCCTACGGGAATCTCATTTGCGGCAAAGGCCTTTTCAGCCTCCTCAAGCGCAAGGCGCATGAAATATTCATCACTCGTCATCGGACTTCGGGGATGCCGGCGGCGGGAAGCACACAGGGCAGTATGGCTCTCCATAATCAAGGCTGCATACATGCCCGCACCCGTCGCAGCACATGCAGTCTTCCACAGGGTTTTTACATATCTTGCAGATTCCGGTATCCTTTCCCATGTGCGAAAATCATATAAGCCCGCACTCCCGCCCGGGGAGGTCAGGGCGAAGATGAATTACCCTTAAACCTGACCTGTTTCAGCATAACCCGGCAGGCCGGGGCAAATCAAGTGGGCCCGCGGCCCCGGTCTGAAAATTGACTTAAGCGTACGGCATACTTTAATATTTCTACAATCATGAACTTTTCCTCGGAGACCGTGGATTTCCTTGTGATAGGC
>WFVK01000376.1 GCA_015491705.1 Nitrospirota bacterium
AATCAATATGATAACAATTACAGATGTATCATAATTACATCTATAGTGTTTTCATTACACACAATCCGCCGCGCCGGAACATATTGACATTCTTCAGACTTCGCCTCCCACGACCATCTCCGGAATTCTGACAGTGGGCATTGCATCGGATACCGGCACCCCCTGGCCGTCTTTGCCGCACGTGCCTATCGCAAAGCCGATGTCATTGCCGACCATGTCTATGGATTTGAGAATCTCCGGGCCGTTGCCTATAAGTGTGGCACCCCTTACAGGCTCTCCGATCCGTCCTTTTTCAATCAGGTAGCCTTCCGAGACATCAAAAACGAACTCTCCCGTAACGGTATTGACCTGCCCTCCGCCCATTTTTTTTACAAAAAAGCCCTTTTCAACAGACGCCTGTATCTTCACAGGGTCTCCCTCGCCGGGGGCGATGAATGTATTGCTCATCCTTGGGATCGGTCTGTGTTTGTATGACTGCCGCCTGCCGTTTCCGGTTGAAGAAACACCATCCTTCATTGCGGTCAGCCTGTCATGCATGTATCCTTTAAGGATGCCCTTCTCGACGAGCACGGTCCGCTGCGAGAATACGCCCTCATCATCAAAGCGGAAAGACCCCCTCTTGTTGGGGAGTGTCGAGTCATCGACAATGGTGATCAGCGGGGATGCTATGCGCTGTCCGACCTTGTTGCTGTAGACCGACAGCCCCCGCTGTACAAGATCGGCCTCCAGACCGTGTCCCACGGCCTCGTGGATCATTGTGCCCCCGGCCTCTGACGAGATTACAACAGGCATCCTCCCCCCCGGGGCCTTAGGGGCCTTCAGCATCTCCACTGCCTTACGCGCCGTCCTTGCGGCTATACCATCAAGGGGGTGTTCATCAAAGAGCTCGAAGCCGGACAATCCGCCGACAGGCTCATATCCGGTCTGCAGGACATCGCCCTCAGCGGCGATGACCTGGACAAGGGCAAGCGTGTAAACACGTTCTTCTTCCGTAATGGTCCCGTCCGATGTTGCAATGCAAAGATTCTGTACCGCGTCCCTGTAGATTACGGACACCTGTCTGACGCTCGCGCTGACTCCTTTTGCGGCCCTGTTTGCATTTTCCACAAGGGTTATCTTCTTGCCGATTTCAACATCAGGAGGATAATTCCTTATTTTAAAATCAACCCTGGGGCTGACCTTTCTCAGGTCGAATACGGCATCCTTTTCCTTTCCTTCTTTCACAGCCCTGCCGACAGTCGCCGCAATCTCCATCAGTGAGTCTTTGGAAAAATCATTGCTGTATGCATATGCAGTCCTGTCACCGAATATAACCCTTACGCCGACGCCTGCGTCCATCCCTGAAATGAGTTTTTCTATCTTGTCATCTTCAAGGTGTATTGACAGCGGCGTCTGATGTTCAACAAAGACATCCGCATAATCACCGCCGCTTGACAGGGCCTTCTTGATAATCATTGATAAAAGTTCATCGGGTATCCTGATCATTCGTCCGTCTCCTCCTGCCGGGTCGAGATAGTTAGTTCATGTTGCGGAGCGTCATTATCTGATCAGCTCGCTGTCATTTCGAACGAAGTGAGAAATCTTGACTCGTCGCAATATAAAGATTTTTCCCGGTGGTCGAAATGACGCAAGCTCAGGATTAGTTCTAAAAATCAGCTTCCGCAACAGATACTAATTAATTATAGTATGAAGATCCCGGTCATGTAGTTTAATATATTGAAAAATTTTTTAATGCCGCCCTCCCCCGACGAATTAAACCTTTCTGCAATCTCCGGGTCTAATTTTTAAATTATACAAAGCCTGGTTGCGAAATTGAACAGATATCTTTTTTCTGTCATTTCGGCTTATCCGGAATTGTTCTTTACCTTAATATTGCATAAACGGGCAGGCCCTCCTGCCCGCCGGAGACGGAGTCTTTACCGGCACGTATACCATAGGGGATGCAGAGGGGTATCATCATGCGGCCGTTGATGTCCTGGACAAAGAGATGTTTAGTGATGAAACCACGCAGAATTACAATTCCATGGCGTGGGCAATGCCTTATCTGGTAAAGAGATAACCCCCTGTCATAAATGCCCGCTTCACCGTTTTTCTGCTCCACCCCCTCCCCGTCACCGGCATTCAGCAGGGGGAGGGGGAAACTGTTTTCAGCGATCGGTCCCCCCGGAATTTGATTTTTTCCGGGGGCATTAGTAAAATATTACGTTGAAATCCGGAATCCCGGGTTCGTGATTCCTGCAGGAATTATCAGTCGGAAAAATTAAGGAGTGCATAATGACATATACTACATACCGTCCCCATAATAAAAAACGCAAGAGGACGCACGGCTTCCGTGCGAGGATGAGAACTCCCGGCGGCAGAAGGGTAATCAACAGAAGGCGCGCCAAGGGACGCAAAAAACTGTCCGTATAACGACCGGCATCCGCACTCCTGTGATGATTTGTTACCAGATTCACGGCACAAGGAAAAAAACTTGAAAAAACCGGCAGTATTTGCTATTGAAACATACAAGAAATACATTTCACCGTTTCTGCCTCATTCCTGCAGATTTTATCCGTCCTGCTCGACTTACTGCTGCGAAGCAGTAGAGAGATACGGCTTGCTGAAGGGATTGTGGCTGTTCAGCAGACGGATTATTAAGTGCCACCCGTTTCATGCGGGCGGATATGACCCGGTGCGGCATCCGGGCGACTCCCGTTAGCTGCTCTTGTTATTAAACGAAAGGGAATAATGGATAAAAGAACGATTCTGGCTGTTACATTATCGCTTATTGTACTGATTGGCTGGTCATATTTCTTCCAGCGGAAACCCGCGCAGCATGCGCCTGCATCCACGCCGGCCGCACAGTCTCCACTGAAACCGGAAACGCTGCCTGAAACCCCGGCAGGGGCCGGAGCCGCGGCGGAAGATACGCCCGTAAAGCCGCCTCCCCCTCCTGAATATCCTGTCACAAAAGATGCCAGGGCAAGAGAGATTATTGTTGAGACGGACCTCTACAGGGCTGTTATATCCACACAGGGGGCGATAGTCACTTCGTGGCAACTGAAGGACTTCAAAGACTCTGACGGCAGGCCGGTCATGCTGTTAAAAAGGCCGGGGGTAATCCCGCCTCTCGGCATTATATTCGAGAGCGGGGACCGCAATCTGCCTCAGAAAGTCATATATTCCGCGGATACAAAAAATATTATCCTGTCCGAACAGGGCATGACAGAGGGGGAACTGACCCTGGTATACAGGGATCAGTCAATGTATATCAGTAAAAAGTTCGTTTTCCGCAATGACAGTTATGATGTGGATTTTTATGTCAAAACGGTCAATACGCCTTCTTATCTTTTGCCCATAGGTACAGGCTTCGGTATCTTTGACAAGGAAGGAAGGCAGGGGTCTCACCAGGGTCCCGTTATTCTCAGCGACTCCGACAAGACCGAGTTTACGGAAAAGTCGGACAATAAATATTTTCCTGAGGGCATCCGCTGGATAGCCCAGGAAGACCAGTATTTCACAGCGGCGCTTATTCCGCTCGGCCGGATAGAGGGAGCCGAGTTCTGGAAAGATGGTGCATCGCCTGAGATCGCCTTGAGACTCAAGCCGGGAGAGCACAACTTCATCTTTTACGCAGGCCCCAAGGAATACGACAGGCTCAAGCAGTTGAATGCAGGACTTGAGCATATAATCGACTTCGGCTGGTTTTCAATTGTTGCAATGCCTCTTTTCTGGGTATTAAAATTCTTTTACAAATACCTTGGCAACTACGGCTGGGCCATAATACTTTTAACTATACTCGTGAGGGTGCCGTTCATACCCATTCTGCACAAGAGCCAGCAGTCAATGAAAAAGATGCAGAAGCTCCAGCCCCTGATGGCCGAATTAAAGGAAAAGTACAAGAAAGACCCCCAGAGACTGCAAAAGGAGACCATGCTGCTTTACAAGAAGCACAAGGTCAATCCCGTAGGCGGTTGCCTGCCCCTGCTGCTTCAGATACCTGTTTTCATAGCCCTTTACAATGTCCTCCTCAAGGCGATTGAATTAAGGGGAGCGCCCTTTATACTGTGGATAACCGATCTCTCGGCAAAGGACCCCTACTATGTGCTCCCTATCGTTATGGGTTTAAGCATGGTCATCCAGCAGAAAATGACCCCGACGGCCATGGATCCGAAACAGGCGAAGATCATGATGCTCATGCCGGTGGTCTTTACATTCATGTTTCTTACATTTCCTGCGGGACTGGTTATATACTGGCTGGTAAACAACATCCTCGGTATCATCCAGCAGTATTACGCCAATAAAAAAGCAGCCTGACGGTCATCAACAGTCATGGGAAGAACCTTCCCATGACAACCTCCCCCTGTTCCCTGTAAACTATTGATATGCATACCGACGATACCATAGCGGCGATATCCACACCACCCGGCGCAGGCGGTATCGGGATCGTCAGGCTCAGCGGCGGAGACTCCATAAAAATAGCGGACAGGATTTTCCGTTCGCCCCGCCGGAAGAAACTCCGTCACTCCCGGTCCCACAGGATCCTCTTCGGACATATCGTGGACCCGGCAAACGGGGAAATACTGGATGAGGTGCTTGTCTCCGTAATGAGGGCGCCCAATACATATACGAGGGAGGACATTGTGGAGATAAACTGCCACGGCGGTGTAGTGCCCATGCGCAGGATACTGGAACTTGTCCTGAAGACGGGGGCAAGGCTTGCGGAGCCCGGCGAATTTACAAAAAGGGCGTTTCTCAACGGAAGGATAGACCTTGCCAGGGCGGAGGCAGTGCTTGATGTTGTAAATGCGCTTACCGAAGAGGGCCGGAGGGCAGCGGTCAGACAGCTCAGGGGGGGCCTCTCGGAAAAAATAGAGGCCGTAAGGCAAAAGCTGATGGAACTTGCCGCCTTTGTGGAGGCATATATTGATTTCCCGGAGGAAGACATAGAGCCGGTGCCTCTGGAGGATATGCAGAAAAGCGCGGCTGATATACGGAAATCCCTTGAAAAACTCATAGACAGTGCCAGGTACGGGCTGATCCTGCGGGAGGGGCTCAAGACCGCAATAGTGGGAAGACCCAATGTCGGGAAATCATCATTGCTCAATGCACTGCTCCGGCAGGACAGGGCCATTGTCACAGAGTCGCCGGGCACCACGAGGGATGTGAT
>WFVK01000377.1 GCA_015491705.1 Nitrospirota bacterium
ATACTGAACTGCACCGTCCTGCCTTCAATCAGATATTCAAAGACCTGCAGCGGGCTCATCGAGGCGCTGAGATTATAATAGCCCGGCTTTATCTGCGTATCCGCGCTGGTTATCTTGCCGATCAAAAGCAGGGCCAGCCTGTTTTCTATAATGCCCCTGTCTTTCAGGATATCGACGGCCTCTGTAAAAGTGGCACCCTCGGGTATTTCAACATCTCTCCACTTTTCCTCAAATGAGACAGGAGAGATAAGATGGATAAGCAAAAGAAAAGCAGCCAGCACTGCAAGGGCGGCAACAACAGAGACTGTTTGCGCTGCAATGGAAGAACGGTCGCTCATTTTTTTAAGCCTCAAGGTAATATTGTACAATTAAGCACTTCGGGGAGTCATGCAACAGATTTCATCCCGGGCTGCCTGTGATAATTTCCTTATGCCTGTATCATCATGTCGGCTCATTGTATTTATTCCTTGAGTGTCGGCTTCGCGCCATTACCTGCCGCTGCACATCTGCGCTTATCACCGGTATAGAGGCATATTAATAAGCATGCCAGATTAACAGGATAAAATCAAACGGGTATTTCATGCAAGTGGCAATGTGAAGTTAAGCTTAAACCGGGCTCTCGGTAAGGATCTTTCTGTATACGGCTTCATAACCGTCCGCCATTGCCTCAACAGAGAAACGCTGGCGGGCCTCCATGAGGCAGCGCGACCGGTCGATACGGTCGATCTGCTTAACCGCCTCCACCATCTCTTCAACAGTATCCGCAATAAAACCGGTTACACCCTCTCTGACCACCTCGGGAACAGACCCGCATGGCCGGGCGATCACCGGGGTACCGCAGGCCATTGCCTCGGTCATCACCAGGCCGAAAGGTTCGGGCCAGTCAATGGGGAATATGAGCGCAGCGGCATTGCCCAGCAATTCCGGCTTTTCCGAATCGTGAATCTCGCCAAGATATTCAATCAGCGGATGATCAAGCAAAGGCTCGATCTCCTGTTCAAAATACTCCCGGTCAGTGGTATCCACCTTGCCGGCGATCTTAAGGGGAAGCCCTGCCCGTTTCGCCACTTCAACAGCCAGGTCGGGCCGCTTGTCACGGGAGAGTCTCGAAAAAAAGGTTAGATACCCCCCTTCACCCCTGCCGGGCCTGAATGAATCCTCAGGCAGGCCGTGATAGACAGTGGCCATCCACCGGGGAGCGATGTGCGACAACGGACGGCGCTGGTCATTGCTGATGGAGACAAGCGGTATGTCACGAAAATATTCCACCATGGGGCCCCAGTGCGGCAAATCCAGCCGGCCGTGGAGCGTGTGTACAGTCGGCGCCCTGGAGAACCGCGCAAAAGGAAAGGCGAGGTAATCTACATGGCTGTGAATGATATCAAATTCTCCTGCCATGTCGAATGCGCGTACAAGCTCGATCATGTGAAATGCCACAGCGTCGGGATTTTCAGGGTCAAGCCGGACAGAGCGGTCCCTCACGCTGTAAAGATCTGCCGTTGTGTGAGAATCGCCGCTGGCGAAAAGCGTAACGCGATGTCCCCGCCTGACGAGCTCTTCCGTCAGAAAAGAGACAATCCGTTCGGTACCGCCGTATAAAACAGGTGGGACGGGTTCTATAAGCGGCGCCAACTGTGCAATATTCATAATGCTAATTAGTATCTGTTGCGGAAGCTGATTTTTGAAACTAATCCTGAGCTTGCGTCATTTCGACCAGCGGGAGAAATCTTTATATCGCGACGGGTTAAGATTTCTCACTTCGTTCGAAATGACAGCGAGCTGATCAGATAATGACTTTCCGCAACATGAACTAATTATACCAGAAAATTCTCATGCCGCATTGCTTTTTTTCTATTGCATGTTATAATTTTAACCAAAATGACGGCGTGGATTTGAGAAGGGGAAGAACATGGCGCCATCACGGAACAATTCACCCGAACCCTTTGAGTTCTGGAAAGCTGCCTATCTCGTGGAAGTTACACCGCTGCGCGCAACCTGTCTGAGCCAGTTGCTGACAGGCGTAACCCTCGCCTCCGAATGGTCGCTTTTTTTTCACCTGCACCAGCGTTTTTTCCAGAATCCTGCAAGCCTCCCTGATTATCCCAATGATTTTGCCGCATGGACCAATGATATCCTGGGAGAATATACAGTCGCCGAACGCCTCGCGAATCTTAACCTGATCCGCAGTATAGACCTTGCCGCTGTAAGACGGGAAATCAGCGTTATTCTCGCAGAACACCTTATGAAGGATACTGACGAACGCCATACCAGCACCGAATATGGATTTGTCTTCTGCCAGCCGCGCCTGGCGGCGTTTGCAAGCGGCAAACTGGCACATACACCGCAGGAATTTGTTGAAATGTTATCCGAAATCGACAGCGATTCCATCGGCTATCACCTGTTTTTTGCTCCGAGGGTCACATCAGGCCCTGTGATCAACGATTTTTCCATCTGGTTCAGGAACTGGGGTTACGAATCACTGGCGCAGCAGCTCGATGCATTTGACCCGTATTTGAACAGCCTTGAAGACACCCGGGCATGTCTTCTGGAGTTTATCCGCAAGGCCATCCGGGAAGAGGAAGAAAGGGCTTAAACCATGATTGAAAAATACCGCGGTATCGTCCCGGACGCTGCGCTGGATGAACTCTATGCCCTCTCGCGCATATTGCGGACCCGTTCCCTCCTGCATGTAAATTCAACACGCACAGGGGGCGGGGTGGCTGAAATACTCGCCGGGATAGTGCCCTGGACCGAGTCCCTCGGGATACCCACAAGGTGGGAGGTCATCAGCGGGACCCCCGGCTTCTTCGAAGTCACCAAGTCCATGCATAACGCCCTGCAGGGGGCCGACATAGAGATATCCCATTCAGATCTGCAGGTGTATCTGCAAAACCTGCAGGATAATGCCCGGCGTATGCAACTGAATGCCGATGTGGTCGTCATACACGACCCGCAGCCCGCCTACCTGATCGACTATTGCCCCGTAAACCCGAAAAGCCTTGTATGGCGCTGCCATATTGATCTGTCACACCCCAGCGCCCACGTCTGGCGTTTTCTGCGGCAGGCGGTAAGCAGATATGCCATGGTCGTCTTCCATGTCCCGCAGTTTGCACAGGCTGATCTGCCGGTGCCGCAGGTATTGATCGCGCCTTCAATCGACCCCCTCGCGGACAAAAACCGGCATCTCGATGAAGAGGAAATAACGGCTGTAACCGACCGCTTCGGCATTGACCGCAGCCGTCCCATTCTCGTGCAGATTTCACGATTCGACCGGTTCAAGGACCCCCTCGGGGTGATAAAGGCATATAAGCAGGTGCGCCAGAATTTCGACTGCCAGCTCGTGCTCGCCGGCGGAAGCGCCACGGACGACCCCGAAGGGCCGCGTGTACGCGCAGAGGTCGAGCAGGCCGCGGCGGGAGACCCTGACATCTTCGTTCTGTCCAGTCCCACTGACATTGAAGTCAACGCCCTGCAGCGTGCTGCAACCGTAATTCTCCAGAAATCGGTACGGGAGGGGTTCGGCCTTACGGTTACAGAGGCGATGTGGAAGGGAAAGCCGGTAATCGGCGGGGCAGTGGGCGGGATCACCTCGCAGATCGTGCACGGTGTCACAGGGTTTCTCGTTCATTCCCCGGACGGCGCGGCCTTCCGCCTCCGCTATCTGCTGAGTCATCCGCGCGCCACACGGCAGATGGGGGAAAAGGGACGCGAGCACGTGCGGCACAATTACCTGATCACGAGGCATGTAAGAGACTACCTGCTGCTTATGCTCAATATCCTCGAGGGCCGGTCCGGCAGGCCCATACTCCTGCCGCGGAAAAACGGAACAGTGATACTCGGGGAGAAACCGCATGAAAGCGTCTCCGGTCCCTGATGCAACCCGCCTCCCGGAATGCCCGCATTAACAGCGGCCCATTCTGCTCAGGAAAATTTAACAGGTTTAAAGCAACCCGTTAAACTGTACTTAACTGCATATCAATATTTCCGCATATTTTGCCGCCGTATCATCTCACGCCGTGATTGCGGGCAGGCCTTTACAGCGGGGAATTCAAATTTTGCTCTTGACAGGGATGATACAATCTATAGTA
>WFVK01000378.1 GCA_015491705.1 Nitrospirota bacterium
ATCCTCATGCCCGCTGTTATGCTGATTTTTAAATATTCACACCCTGCCTTTCAGGGAGGAGCGCTGAATTGTTTAACAGATTGTTTTAAAAGGAATTTTCTTGTAAAATAATATAACATATGGCTGTTTCATCTGGTAAAATTATTATATATTCCAATCCTTATGGCCTGTAAACCCGGAATAAAAGAATCAGCATTTGACAGCGGCGAACAATACCGGGAGCTTGTGGAATCCGCCCCTGTCGCCATCGGAGCGCTGAACAAAGGCAGAATCGTCTTTATCAATAAAGCAGGGACGAAACTCTTCGGCGCCGGAACACCGGACGAGGTGATTGGAAAGCCGTTGGCGGATTTTATTCACCATGCCGGCCGCGAGACCGCCGGAAAAAGATTGCAGAAAATAGAAGAAGGCTGTACAGGCATTGATACCTTTGAGACAAAACTTGTCCGTGCCAACGGGAAGACCTCCGTTGATGTCGAGATATCCGCAAGCTGCTTCAACCGTCAAAAAAAGCCTGCCGTACAGTTCACACTGCATGAAATCAGCAGGCGGAATACAGCCGTAAAAAGATCACGGAAGAGTAAAGATAAACACAAAGGCCTCACAAAGGAATTTAATGTACTGCTTGACGGCATTCGCGATTACCTGATTCTCCTGTCTCCGGATCTGAAGATACTATGGGCGAACAAGGCTGCCGAGAAGGTCTTCGGGAGTAATACCACCGCGGTGGCAGGGCAATACTGCTACAGCTTATGCTGCAGGACAATATCTCCATGCGAGAACTGTCCTGCTGTAAGGAGTTTCCTGTCCGGCAACGAGGAAACAGCGGAGATATCGACTTCTGAAGGAAAGATATGGGATCTAAGGGCATTTCCTATTAAAGATGATTCAGGAAGGGTAAAAAGCGTTATCGAACTGGGGAAAGACATTACTGAAAAGGTCAATCTGCAGGCAGGCGTCACCCGCACGAGGCACCTTGCGTCACTCGGTGAGCTTGCGGCCGGTGTAGCGCATGAGATCAATAATCCCATAAACAATATCATCAATTATGCTCAGATACTGGTCGATGAATTCAGAAAAGAAAACAGGGACGATGATGTAGCCCGGAGGATAATGAAAGACGGCGACAGGATTGCCACCATCGTCAGGAGCCTGCTTTCATTCGCCAGGATCAGAAAAGAAGAGAAGAGTTATATCTACCTACACGAGATATTTTCGGACATGCTTTCCCTGACATCGGCCCAGATACGGAAAGACGGAATCAATCTCAAGGTTAATATTTCATCGAAATTCATCAGGATCCCGGTTCACCCGCAGCAGATACAGCAGGTCTTTTTAAACATAATAAGCAATTCACGGTTTGCCCTGAATGAAAAATATCCCGGGACACACGAGAACAAAATACTTGAAATAACATGCGAAGAAATTTCGTTTGACAATTTTCCCTATATCCGTATCGTATTTCACGACCGCGGCACCGGTATCCCCTCCAATATCATTGACAAGGTGATAAATCCTTTTTTTTCAACCAAGCCCAACCGCGTAGGAACCGGCCTGGGGTTAAGCATAAGCCACGGCATTATCACGGAACACGGCGGCAAACTCGCAATCAACAGCGTTGAAGGCGAATTTACAAAGATAATAATAGATCTGCCGGCGAAAATGGATAATCGCGTATGAGAGCCAGAATACTGATAATAGATGACGAAGAGGGCATACGTTTTACATTTAAAAAGTTTCTCTCAGCGGAAGGTTATGATGTAGTTACAGCCTGCAGTTTTGATGAGGCGGCGGCCTGCATCGCTGAGACGGATTTCGATGTGATCTTTGCGGACATCATTTTAAAGGGAAAAACAGGGATTGATGTCCTGCGGCTTGTAAAGAAAAGGGGCCTCCTCTGTCCCGTAATCATGATTACGGGATATCCGAATATAGAAACCGCATCTGAAGCTGTCCGTCTGGGCGCCTTCGACTACATGCCAAAACCCATCCGCAAGGAAAACCTCCTCCACTGCATCGATATTGCACTGCAGCACAAGGCCGTCATTGTCGAAAAAGAAAAATACCGTTCCGACCTTGAGGCAATCTTCAGGAATGTCAAGGATGCAATTATCACGGTGGACAGAGACCTGTCAGTGCTCCGGTTTAATGATGCAGCAAAAAAAATCTGCGGTTTCACCCCTGACTTTGCGGGAAAGAGCTTTCGTACCCTGCCGGCAAAATGCAGGAAGAGATGTCTCAATCCACTCACAGAGACTGTCAGCAACAAACAGACGGCCGAGATAAACGGTCTTGAGTGCCGTCTTAAAAACCGCAGGGAACAGGTCGTGACATTAACGACATCCCCCCTGATAAACCAGCAGGGCGTATTCTCGGGCGCCATTATGGTGGTAAGAGATGAAACGCGTCTGACCGGCCTTGAGCGCGAGCTGAACGAACGCCATCAATTCCACGGGATAGTGGGAAAAAGCAAAAAAATGCAGGAAATTTATTCACTGATTGAACTGCTGTCGGACGTGGAGACCACCGTCCTGATCACCGGTGAAAGCGGAACAGGCAAGGAGCTGATTGCGGAAGCGCTTCATTTCAAGGGCAACCGCAGCCATAACCAGATAGTCAAGGTAAACTGTTCCGCCCTGTCGGAAAACCTGCTTGAGAGCGAGTTGTTCGGACATGTAAGGGGATCCTTTACGGGCGCGATCAGAAACAAGGTGGGGCGCTTTGAGATAGCGGACGGAGGGACCATATTCCTGGATGAAATCGCCGATATATCACCCAAGATACAGGTGGAACTTCTCAGGGTCCTGCAGGAGAAAGAATTTGAAAGGGTCGGCGACTCCACCACAAAAAAGGTTGATGTCCGTGTTGTCACCGCCACGAATCAGGACCTGTCTGAAAAAGTAAGGCGGGGGGAATTCCGTGAAGACCTCTACTACCGCCTGAACGTCATGAAAATAGAGCTTCCGCCGCTCAGGAAACGCCGTGAGGACATACCGCTTCTGACGGATTACTTCCTGAAAAAATTCAACAGGAAGTTCAATAAGGAAATCAGGGCGGTATCCGACGACGTAAAAAAAATATTCATGAATTATCCATGGCCGGGTAATGTCAGGGAACTGGAACATGCACTGGAGCATGCGTTTATCCTGTGCCGGCAGCCTGTAATTACCATCGACCATCTGCCCCCTGAGCTGATGAGTTTCAATGTAAAAGATATTTCCTCCCGCAATGACGGGAAGGTCAGTGACGTGCAGGCGATTATTCAGGCCCTTGAGAAGAGCGCATGGAACAAGACGAAGGCAGCCATGTTATTAGGCATAAGCCGCCGCTCCATCTACCGGAAAATCAAGGAATACAATATCGTTCAGGCCAAAACCTGCAAATAGGAATTCCGCTGAGCTTACAGCAACGTCTTTCCCTCCATTATGCCCTCACCCGACATTCCGAAGCAGTCAAGTACCGTGGGTGCTATATCCATAAGCCCTGGATGCTCCCTGTTAGTCGGAAAGTTTGTCAGCAATATACCGGGCACAATCGAAGGATCTATTATGTGATCACCGCTCCATTTCTTCAGATTGTCCTCGATTATCTCTGAAGGCGAGCCGCCTACGGCGGTCTGCCATGACACCCTGTAGCCGTCCTGAAATCCTATCACAAGATCAGGGGAATTGCCTGTCTGGGCGCCGGAATAAATATCACCGTTCTTATAGACATTCCTGACAACCGGCTGTCCATCTTCGGGGTCTCTTAATCCTGTCAGTCCGGCGATTATCCTGTCCGAGACTGCACCGGCCTCTGTCGCCGGGTCGACGATGCCGTTTTTCTCCCTGCCTCTCAGGTTAAGGTAAATGCTTCCGAATCCCAGGGCATACGCCTGGGTCTTCTTCCAGTCCACATACTGAAAAAGTCCTCCTGCATCCCTGTCATCCTTTGAGACCTGTTGCGTGAGGGTCATAAAACCGTTCTGCGCCAGCCATGAATTAATATGTACGGTCCTCCTGAAACTGGAAAACCCGTGGTCTGAAAAAACCATAAGCGCGGTACGGTCATCCACATGTTTCATCACCTCTCCGAGAATCCTGTCCATCTTCCGGTAATACTCATCAATGACACGGCCGTACTTCTCGGCGTATGCACGGTCATAGAGGGGATGCGCCGGATCCCGGGTGGCCCAGAAAATATGCTGGATCCTGTCGGTGGAGAAAAACGCACACGCCAGAACACCTTCGCTGAATCTGTTCAGCTCATACCACAGCATCTTTTCCTGTTCATCGATAATCTCATCACACATGGTTATGAACGCATCCTCATCGGTCCTGCCCTCTTCAACGGCCTTTGTGTCTTCAGGCATGCCGAGCGTATAAAAGTATCCGACCTTGTCAGCCAGCTCGCGTATGTACTCGTCAGGACTGGAAATAACGAATGCGGGGTCTTTCGGGTTTATCTGCACCGGCGTCATGTAGAGTTCAAATTCAGGCCTAACCTGATTCAAATAGAATTTGACGATGGCCGTGGCACTTTTCATAAAACCCAGTTTGAAGTTCACCTCGACCCAGTCGCTCCAGCGGCCTTTATGCACCGCAAGTCTCCTGCCGTCTATACTCATTTCAATTCTCGAATCACCGGCAAGGGAAATGTCGAGATCTGCCTTTGCCGTATCCCTCGCCCTGAGTTTGACGACATTCGGCCCGGAAACATGCGTCCTGATTTTATCTCCTTTTACGGCTACCTTTATCACCTTCTCGGCGCCTTCCTCACTCGGGGGAATATTCCTCGTTGTATAAAATGAATATCTGCCGAGCCCGCCCTTGATATCCGGGACTCCGAGGCCTGCATACAGTTTTGCCCGGTTCTGTTTCGGCTGAAAAGTCATGGGCCATTTCAGGACAGTTGAGGGTATGTTATTGGCGGAGGTATAATCCCAGAAGGCGTTGCCCTGCATTACAGGCAGAAACATGGCTTCACGCTTGCCGAATACATTCTTGGGATTCATCCTCAATATCGCCAGCTCCGGCATATAATCGCTCACCCTGCGGCCGAGAAAATCAAAAATCCCGTGATATCCGGGGTTATTTCCCGTTGCAATAGATGCCCATGCCACCGGACTTTGAGCCGGATTACTCGTGGCCAGGGGTGTAAAACCTCCCCTGCGGCTGAGACCGGAGAAATTGGGCAGCTCGCCCTCCTTCATCAGAGAGGACAATATGCCTGGGTCGAGCCCGTCCATGCCGAGCAGGATCACCCTGCCGAATTTTGGATCTGCAGTAATCTTTACCGAATTTTCTTTTGTCACACTTGCCTCCCTTTTTGAAGTTTTGATTTATAGACCTTACAGTTGCATAAGAACACCAGCGGCGGGCAGGATAGACTGGAGCTTTACTCCAGTCTATCCTGCCTGTTTATATAACCTTAAGGTTATCTTATAGAT
>WFVK01000379.1 GCA_015491705.1 Nitrospirota bacterium
GAGGATACCGTCTTCATTGACATACATACCGCCCGGTTCAGCGGACGATGCCAGTATCTCGGCCTTTGCGGCCTCTATACCCGAGAGCGCCAGTTGATATGCCTCTTCTTCCTCCTTGAAGTTTTTAACAATACTGATCTCCGTCCTCATCGAGTATGAAAATTCGCCTACAATGGCCACAAGGATGACCATGACCCAGATAACAAGGATGAGCGCCACCCCGCCTCTGTTGTCCGTCAACCTTACAGTTGCATAAATACACCGTCCAATTTCTCTTCCTGCAGCAGAGACATATCTCCGGTATCCCATTGCTTTATAAAGGTTTTACGGCAGCCTTTCCTGCCCGTGTATGCAACATTAAAGGGCGGAAAGCGAACCTCCCGGGTTGTTTTCTTCACCCTCTTTATATCCCATGGGTATATTAATAGTAAACGGCTGAAAATAGGAAATCCTGACCCTGACGGCTGCGGGAAGGTCCGCCCCGAAATCCCATGATTCCTTCCATTCGCCCTGCTCTGCGGAAAAATACGAAAACTTCACTTCTCCGAGGTCCGTATCTATTATCTCCTCGTCACCGGATATTTTTTCAATCAGCTTCTTGTCGGGCAGCAGGCCCTCCTTGTACAGGAGGGTGCCGTTGTCATAGGAATATTTCACCCATTTAAATCCCCCGTAGGAAGAATCAGTCAATGCAGTGGCAAACATCACGGAACCCGCACTACCCCTGAAGACCACAACATTTTTATTGTCTATCTTCATCCTGTACGGATATGCGGATTTAAGCTGCTGGGACAGCAATGTAGACAGAATGCGCAGTCTCTGGGTCGCTGCTGTCTCGTTCTCACCCTTTTCCCATGAATCCAGTGCAAGACGGTAGCCGCTGCTGATTAACAGGATAACCATGCTCAGAATAGCTATCGAGATTATCAGCTCAAGGAGCGTGAAGCCGCTCTTACTCTTCATTTTCAACCAACTTCAGGCTTGTAAGCTCAACAGACCTCTCCTTGTTCAGAGCATCAGGCCATGATACTTTTACTTTTAATTTCACCAACTTGAGTCCTGTTTCTTCAAGTTCTTTATATGTCTGCACCTCTGTCTCCCATCTAAAACCGTCTTCAAATTCGCCGCTCTCCTGAACCGGTTCCCGGGATAACTTACCCATCTTGTCCTTTGCATGGACAACCGCCCTCGTGAAATCGCACGACGTCCTGCTCGCCCTGAGGCCGCCCGAGAAAAGCTGCATGATCAGGACAAAGGTTATGCTCAGGATGGCCATCGAGACAATCACCTCGATAAGGGTAAAGCCGTCCTCCGGAGCCTGTATCTCAGGTTTTCCCAAGGGGTTTTTAATCGTCCCCTGTATGTCCAGGGAATATCCGTGTCTCATTACGGTTTCTTCACCTTCAGTTTTCCGGTCATCCTGTTTACCACGATAAGAAATCCGGTTCCCCTGCGGTTCCTTATCTCGATTGCGCCGCCCGATGAATTGCCGAGCGGGAAAAACTCCACCGACAGGGCGTCGTCACCGCTGTCCATTATCACCTCTATGTCTTCCGGGACAGGCTTGCTTATGAGGGGCCGTATCTCTTCCCCTGTGCCGCTGTCGGCATAAAGCCTGTACATGTATCCCTCGTCTTCCCTGTCGATGACAAAGCAGTATGTCTTTTTCTCGGCGACCGCCCGGCTCCTCGCATATCTAAGTACCGCCGATATATCCTTTGTGAATGTCCTCAGCTCCGTGCTTCCCAGGTCCCTGCTGATAAGGATGCCCACGAGGCCCGAGGCAATCCCTATGATGATGATCACAATAATAACCTCTAAGAGGGTAAAGCCGTCCTTGCTGGAATCAGGAATGCCCCTGATGAGCCGCGTGCAATGTTTCATCTCATTCTCATTTCGGCCCCTTCCAGCTTACGATATCGCTGTTCTCTCCCTCGCCGCCTTCCGCGTTATCCGCGCCGTAGGAATAAAGGTCATAATCACCGTAATTGCCGGGTGATTCGTAATGGTAGGGATTGCCCCACGGATCAAGGGGAATCTCCCTCTTTTTCAGATACGGCCCGTTCCATTCTTCAAGGCCGGTAACCGGATTGATAAGTGCCTCCAGGCCTTCAGAGGTAGTGGGATAGCGCCCTACATCAAGACGAAACGAATCAAGCGCCGTCCCGAAAAGCTCTATCTGCGCGTATGCCGCGCTTGTCTTTGCCTTTCCCAGCTTCCCGAACATCCTGGGCGCAACAAGCGCCGCCAGGAGGCCGATGATGATTATAACCCACCATCATCTCGATCAGGGTGAACCCCGCGTGGGATACTGTCACGTTTTTTCTCTGCTTCAATCTGCACCTCCATAAATTATCATTACAGTTGCATAAAGACATCTCCGGCGGTCATGGGAAAGCCTGACGGTTTCACGGCAGCTTTCCCATGCACGTTTATGCAACATCAAGTGTTTAATCAAAACGGCAATTCATTAACACTGAAAATGGCCAGGAGCATCGCCACAACAATGAATCCTATGATAACGCCCATCAGCAGGATAAGCGCCGGCTCGAGCAATGCAAGCAGGCGCTTGACAGTGGTCTTGACCTCGAAATCAAAGCGGTCGGCGACCTTTGTCAGCATTTCATCCAGCCTGCCGGTCTCTTCACCAACGGTTATCATGTGCACGGCGATGGGAGGAAAGATATCACTGTGCTTCAGTGGTTCAGATATGCCCCTCCCCTTCCTTGCGGCCTCCTTTACGGAAGATATTATCTCCGATAT
>WFVK01000380.1 GCA_015491705.1 Nitrospirota bacterium
AAGAGGGAAGCGCCTTCAGTTCTTTTACAACACCCTCGCCGGCCAGTTGGGGGACGGCAAAGGCCCTGATCGCGGTTCCGCCTCCGGTATCTATATAGGAGAGGGATGAATTGGTCGTGCCAAGGTCAATACCTATTATATAACGTGATTTCTTCAAGCAATTTTTTCCTCCCTTACATTGAACTCGAGCTTCCACCTGTCCGTTCCGTCCACTGCCTCGCACCACAGCTCAAGGACCCCTGTCTCGGTTAAATAGCTGTGCAGCCTCACGGGTATCAAGGTGCCGGGCTCGGCACCCTCTGCATGAAGCACTGTCTCAATGGGGGCGAGTTCCACGATCTCGTCCCCGTGCCATTCCTCTATCACAGAGCCGGGCGCATCGTCTTTACGCACAAGGGATGAGAGAAACCTGAACACTGCGTGTTCCCCGACAACAAGCCCGAATTCCTGGCCGGGAATCTCAAAGTCCGTGCCCTCCTCCATGCCGAAGGGAACCACGCAGACCGCCTTCAGCGGGGGCGGCATTCCGGGGACAGCGGGCATGGACGTCTCAACCCCTATGTAATATGTCCTGCCCACGCCTGCCCTTATCCTGAGGCCCTTGCCTTTCTTCGCAAAGCCGTAATATACCGCGCCCTTTGCAACCGCCATGTCCGGGTCCGCACCCTCAAGCACGCTGACGGGCGGGCTGTTGTCCATGGAGAGCCAGCCGTTGACTACATCGGTTATCCTCCTGCGCACTGCCCGGGCCTTTGTCACGCCGCCGTTGAAGAGTATCTTCGTGGGATGTATGAAAGGCATCCCCCTGTCCGCGGCATGCTGCCTCAGGAATTTTGCGAGGTATTTTGTGACGGCCGTATCCGTTGCATACCTGAGCCCTAATTCCCTGAAACCGGCCGCCTTCTTTTCCACTGGCGAATCCCCGATATCGCATTCAGGAAAAAACCCGTTGATGATCGTCTCCTCCACTTCCTCCCTCTTCAGCTCCGTCTCAAGCGTGCCGCCCACCACGCTCCTGCCCCTTCCGAGGATCACGATGGGCCGCGAACTGCATTCGGGGTCATCGAGCATGCTCTCCTTGGCCTGCCTGCAGTTGTAGACAAGTCCCAGCAACTGCCATGTGTCGAGATTGATATTCCTCGCGCTGAAATGTCCCCGCACTGAATATGCAAGGGTGAGATCCATGTTGTCGCCGCCGAGCAGGATATGCTCGCCCACGGCCACCCTCTTCAGCACAAGCTCCCCGCCTTCCTCGTCAACCTCGATGATGCTGAAGTCAGTGGTCCCCCCGCCGATGTCGCATACAAGGATGATGTCACCGACCTGCACCTTTTCCCGCCATTCATCCCCGGCCTTGTTGATCCAGGAATAAAACGCGGCCTGTGGCTCCTCCATGAGTGTTATGTCCTTCAGACCGGCGCTTTCAGCGGCCCTGAGGGTCAGGTCCCTTGCAGCGGCGTCGAACGACGCAGGGACGGTGACGAACACATCCTGGTTTTCAAGAAAATACTCGGGATTGCCCCCGGCCATGGAGTGATTCCATGCCATGCGCATGTGTTCGAGATAGCGCGAGGACACCTCAAGGGGCGACATCTTCGTGACCTGTTCGGGCGCATTCCACGGCAGTATGGGGGAGGTCTTGTCTATGCCGGGATAACAGAGCCAGGACTTGGCCGAGGAGACAAGGCGCAGCGGCACGTCCGCCCCCTTTTTGCGGGCGAATTCGCCGACTGCATAATGCATGTCCCCGGCCCATGGCAGAGAGAGACTCTTTTCAGGCAGCTCGGATTCACCGGGTATATAAAGAAAGGACGGCAGGATATCCCGCTCCTCCACGATACCCGCATCAATCACCTGCGGTATCCTGAACACGCGGGATTCGGGGACACCGCTGATTTCCTCTTCCGTATCAATATATGAAACAACACAGTTGGTTGTTCCGAGGTCGATTCCGACGATGTACCGGGAATTCTTCATCAGACTACTTCTACTTCAGCAGGCTCGATTATGCCCGGGTCATGATTCTCCGGCAGCGGCGGGAGACTCATAACCGCCACCCGCCACCCGCTGTGCCTGAGTATGCCTTTAAACGGCGGAGAACCGGTGACGTTTCCTGTAAGACGGACCGCCGATGGGTCGAATCCCTCGACGACCGTCACCTCGCTCCCCTCGCTCTCCTTCATCACCGGTTCAATGGTTACGTGCTCCTGAAGCGCCTCGCGGCAGCCCTTGTGTATGTTTCTCACCGCGGCGCCGATCTGGCTGTCTTCATAACCGCTTATATCTTCCTGCAGGAAATCGATCAGGCGTCCCTTTTTCTGCAGGAGCGACAGCACCTGCACGGCCTTTGCATCAAACGGCCTCTCCGCAGGTGGTGGAGGAACCGCTGTCTCCGGTCCCTTTTCCACTGTCCTGACCGCACCCCTGCCGGGGATTTTACGTGTGAATGCATATACTGCAATGGTAAGCATCAGGGAAAGTACCATGCCGGCTGCAATGAACACCGGCAGCATGTATGACGGCTGCACGCGGGCCCTGACGACAGGCAGGGCGTAAAAAAAACCGGCCATAAAGCCTGTGGCAACAATGAATACAGCGATTGAAATCTTCAGTTTAAATGACATTTTCCTCACCTTGTTTATAACGGGTTAAATTTACTGAAAGAAACCGGATGAATCGAGATAACCGTCTATATTGTATTAAGAGGGACATGGTTGTCAACCCGGCTGAAGATACGGGTGGCCGCAGGCACGCTTGAGGTGCTCCGCGCTGAATCAGCGGCCGGGTATAAACCCTGCCGCTGTCACGCCGATCTTGAAAAAACGCCGGTCTGCCCGGATCGTCATTCCGGCAGTCAGAGGGTGCGGGAACCCTGCGGGGGCATTTGATCCCCCGCCTTACAGCGCCCTCTCTATCTTTACTGCAACCGCGGGGGGGCCGCCGTTTGAAGACAGCCTCGTAAGGTTGTTTATCTTTGCATGCGGGAAATGGGCAGGCACGAAGGCCGTACCCGCGGGGACATCACCGGATATCCTGACCTTTATATAAACCGTTCCCCTCTTTGAGGTCGCCTTGACATAGCTGTTGTCGGCAATGCCGTACTTCCTGCCGTCCTCTTCGCTTATCTCAAGCAGCGCCTCGGAGATGACGAGGTCGAGCGAATTGGACCTTGCCGACATGGTGCCCGAATGCTGGAGTATGTCCCTTACCGCAAGACGCAAAGGATATTCGGCGTCAGGCTCTTCATCCGCGGTGTAAGCAACGGGATTGAACGCGGGCCGCGGTGTCTCATCGCCGGACCCGGGCCCCGGCAGCGAATTTATCTCTTCGGAGATGCCCGCCAGGTTTTTTACCTTCAGGTCGGTCCCCATGGAAAGCGCGAGGTTCCTCAGTATCTGCCAGTCAGGCAGGGACTGGCCCGTGGGGTCGACCACTTTATATGCCTTCTGCATGATTCCGGCCGCATTGGTAAGCGTGCCGTCCTTCTCCCCCCAGCTTGAGGCGGGCAGGACCACATGCGCTAATTTTGCAGTGTCTGTAAGCGCTATGTCCTGCACTATCAGGAAGTCCAGGGACTTAAGACTGCTTACCACCTTTGCGCTGTCGGGAAAGGTTATGACCGGGTCTTCGCCCATGATGTAGAGGGCGTTGAGGGAGCCCGGCTCGTAAAGCATCTCCTGCACTCCCTTGCCCGGTTTCTCCACAGGTGCGTATCCCGGCCCCGTATCAGGGCTTACGCCCATCTGGTAAGCGCCGAAGGTGTTTGAATATTCCGCAGGTATCTGGAGGGCGTCCGGCCCGTCTCCGAGCAGGATGATTAAGTCGGCGGCGGCAAGCACGGTGTTCAGGCTGTTGGTGTTTTCAGAGATGCCGAGCGACAGCGAAAGCATCCTGTTCTCCGCGCGTGCAAATGTCTCTGCCGTGGTTATGATCTCCTCCTCGCTTATCCCGGTGATGCCGGAGACCTTGTCGGGGGTGTAATCCTCAAGCAGTGTCTCGAGGGATTCAAACCCCGGTATCTTTGAAACCTTTTCCCTGTCGAAAAGCCCCCTGTCGATCACCGCCTTCATTATCCCGTTAATAAAGGCCACGCCGGTTCCCTGTTTCAGCATCAGGCGCCGGGTGCTGTGCCTCGTCAGTTTCGTGTCCCTGCTGTCGGCCACTATAAGCTGCGAGCCTTCCCTTTTCGCCTGGAGGATATTAATGCCGAATATGGGGTGTGTCACGCTCGGGTCGGACTCGACAATGAGGATGACATCCCTGCCGAGAGGCGAGCCTATGTCAATGCCGCGGCTCTTCAGCCCGAATGCCGCCTCCCATGCCTTCTGCACCCTTGCATGGCCGAACGCGGCGGACGAATCTATATTGCCGGAACCGATGATACCCCGCATGAATTTCTGGAGCATATAGTTGTCTTCATTGGTACACCTCGGGGAGCCGAGCGCCCCTATCGAGTCCGGGCCGTGGGCATCTATGATGGACCGGATGTTCTTGGCAATGTGGTTCAGTGCCTCATCCCACGGCACGGGCATGAGCTCGTCCTCTATTCTTATCATGGGCGTCTTGAGGCGGTTTTCACTGTAGATATAGTCGAAACCGAACCTGCCCCTGCCGCATAGGTTGCCGTCGTTTATACCCGCTGATTCCCTTCCCCTTGAGCGCATAATCTCTCCTTCCCTGATACCGAGGGTAAGGGTGCAGCCGCAGCCGCAGAACGGGCATACCGTGTCTTTCTCATCCAGAAACCATGCGCGTCCCTTGAACTTGTACGGCTTGCTCAGGATCGCGCCCGTGGGGCATATGTCGATACACTGGCCGCAAAAATCACATTCCAGTATTTCTCCGAAGGCAGGCTGCACCACCGTGGGGAATCCCCTGCCGATCAGGCCCAGGGCGCCCCTGCCCTGATGCTCTTCGCATATCCTTACGCATTTGCCGCAGAGTATGCACCTGTTTGAGCTCAGTTCTATCAGCGGGCTCCTGACGTCGGAGGTCACCTCTTTCCTCGGCCTCCTGAACCTCGCCTCCGGCTTGCCGTATTCATAGGCCAGGTCCTGGAGCGCGCACTCGCCGGCCTTGTCGCATACAGGACAGTCAAGTGGATGATGGACAAGGAGGAATTCCAGCACTGTCTGCCGGAGCTTTCTGAGCTTGGGGGTATCCGTGTTTACCACCATTCCGCTCTCGGCAGGGCTTGAACATGCCGCAAAGAGCCTCCTCTGGCCCTCGACCTCGACTATGCACATCCTGCATGAGCCGTACGGGGTAAGCCTCTTGTCATAGCACAGATTGGGTATCTTTATTCCGTTTTTCAGCGCAGCCTGGAGAATTGTGCTGCCTTTTTCCGTTGTGATCCGTTTGCCGTTTATTGTTAACTCTATCATTCTGCCGCTCCTTTTCCTGATTTTGACGCTGCCGCCGTTTCTACCAGTTCCGACGGTTCACCCTCGAAACCGGCGGGTAGAACTTTTATGGAGTTGAATTTGCAGGTATCGTAACAGCTTCTGCAGCGAACGCAGAGGTCCTGTATTATCCGGTGTGGTTTCTTCTTCTCCCCTACAATGGCCTTTGACGGGCATCCCTTCAGGCACGCACCGCACCCCTTGCAGAGTTCCTCTATAATATGGAATGAACAGAGGTCGCGGCATATGCCGGCCTTGCACCACCTGTCTTTTATATGGGATTCGTATTCATCCCTGAAGTATCTTATCGTGGTGAGCACGGGGTTGGGGGCCGTCTGCCCCAGGCCGCAGAGGGATGTTGCTATTATGTCATGGGACAGGTCTTCAAGTGTCTCTATGTCGCCTTCCTTGCCGCGCCCCTCGGAGATATCG
>WFVK01000381.1 GCA_015491705.1 Nitrospirota bacterium
CTCCGGCATATCGGCAGGACGGTCAACAGCAGGGGGCAACGGCTTGTCATCACGCCGGCGGAATGCAGAAAATGCGGCTTTGTGTTTCAGAAACGGGAAAAGCTCAAAAGGCCCGGCAAGTGTCCCGTATGCCGCGCTGAGACAATAAAGGAGCCTCTTTTTGAAATCCGCTGAATAGGGAATTCCCTTACCCCAAAAACATGCTTTTTCCTACTCAAGGTCATATCCGATTGTTCCGATAAGTCAGACATGTTGTCAATGGCTCAGGCTTATAATCTGAGTTATTTTAACGTCTCAGGCTGTATGCCTGGCTTATTATCTGTTTAATTCAAAGGAGGAGAAGGTATATGAAAAAGAAGATTGTCTCGGCAATTTGCCTTGTACTGGTGCTTGCATCCATGGTGGTATTCGTCGGCTGCAGCGGTGACGGCGGCGGAAGCGGTACGGACACTGCAAGCATAAGCGGCAGCGGTGAATAAAAAAATAATTTCATTCAAATGAACAACGGAGGAAACACGATATGAAGGTATTAGTAAAGATCATGACATCACGTTTTTCGGTGGGGATAATCCTGTTTGCGGTATTGCTGTTTACCGGCTCTTATGCCGGGGCCCTGACAGCGGGCGAAACCTACACCATAGAAGTTCAGAAGATAAATTCAGACGGCACAGTAAATTCAGGGGGCACGTCTTCTTCGGCCACCGCCGGTACTGACGGGAAGGTTTCCTTTTCTTTGACCGGTGTCCCGGACAACGGTTCATGCAATTTTCTCCTTATAACCATCAAAGACTCCGCCGGCAATACGGTGCGGCGCTCGCTGGCCCCCTGCCCCAATCCCGGCGAGGCACTGCCGGTGGGTGTTTCCGGCCTGACAAACGCCCAGACCTCTGCGCTGCTGGCGGCTCTGGAGTCGGCAGGGACAGATGATCCGATCCTTGCGGTCTTCGGATTTGCAATAGTACGCTCGGCGTCCGTCAGCTCAGACGAGCTGACCTTCATGGCGGATCTCGCCAACCAGGGGATCAACGGCAGCGGGGGATTTATCGATTATCTCATAGACAACGGCGTAACCAGCGCCCAGTTGGCGGTTTACAAGAGCAACATAATCGCCAGGCTTGCGGACAAGGACGATGGTTACAGCAAGTTCATCAAGGAATCCGTTGATGCGGCCACTGATACCGAGAAGCTGAGCGCCCGGGGTGAGGCCGCCTCAAAATTGCTGCGTGTCCTGGTACAGGCAGCCACCACCGCGGGATTTTCACAGGACAGGATTATAGAGGCGTTTAATGCCATGGGGGCCATTGTTGTGCCCCTCATGGAGCAGGGAGTGGCCAACGGCAACCTGTCCGCGGCTTCGCAGAAGATGATCGATTCCAGTATCGGGGGCGGCATTCAGAAGCTGAGGGCCGACCGCGGTATTGAAAAATACTCACAGGCCCTGACAACCCTCGGGGCCTCGGGCCAGGATGTAGCCAATTACCAGGCAGCCGCAACCGCCCTGATGAACGCAATGACCGCGGTATTCGAGACATTCGAGCAGGTCTTTGACGGCAATGAGACGGACACGGAGATCCAGGCCGCGCAGAGCGAGTTCAACACGGCCATGCAGGCCGCATTCGAACAGTTCATGACCGCTACCGCAGCCCCCGACGCCCGGATAACTACAATGATATCCAATATCGACAATGCCCTTAATGAGACCACAGGCCTTACAATCGATGAATTTCAGCAGTACAAGTCCGACGGCACAGCAGTGAACTGGCCTCTCACCATGGTGATACTGGTTGACTGGGTTTCAAATATCGTATCCAACGGCGGCGGGTTGAGCTATACGCGGGATACTACTGCCATACCAAGCAATATCACATGGATAGGTAACTGCTCCAATACAACCTATACTGACCAGACCTCGTGTGAAGATACCGGTGCAACATGGACCGCACAGAGAACAGTCTTTGGTACGGGTGGTGAAGGGATACCGGAAAGCTATGCATCCATATTCGGAATCCAGGAAGACATCATGATCCTCGAATTCGTGCGCTGGGCAGCGGAGGAACAGGCAGGAAACGACATGGGCGCCCATGAGACGCTGCAGAAGAATTTCTCCGACTCCGTGGCGGCCCTGGCGAATAATATAAGCGGAACAACCGACGGCTCCACCGCCATAACCAGCACACAGAAGTCCGCGATTCTCACTCTCCTGCAGTCACCGGAATTTTAGGCTTAAGGTCATAAAAAAGGGGACGGTCATTATGACCGTCCCCTTTTACTGTTTCTTCTCTGCCGGGGGGGCAGGCCTTTTCTGAACCTCACCCTGCCCCGGCGCCGCAGACTGCTGTTCGGCGGGAACGCCCCGTGGTTTTTCCGCGGATTCCCTTACGGGCACGGAAGACATGACAGAGACGGATCCGCGTTTTACAGAGATGATCGCAAGGGAGAGCGAGGTAAGCATGAACACTATGGCTGCCGCGGTCGTGAGCTTATTCAGGAAAGTCGCCGCGCCCCTGCTCCCGAAGAGGGTCTGATTCGATCCCCCGAAGGCGGCGCCCATCTCCGCGCCCTTGCTGCTCTGGATCAGGATGATGAATATCAGAAACAGGCTTACTATTATGTGGAGTACGACTACTGCGGTATACATGTTGAATTATTTCCTCTGTTTGCTGTTGATCAATGCACCTGACGGCAACAGACCGCCGTCATTGCCGCGGGCTGTTACGGCATCAGGCTGTTACAGCGCCCTTTACTATCATGGCAAAGCTGTCGGGCCTGAGACTCGCGCCCCCCACGAGCGCTCCGTCCACCTCGGGCTGCGACATCAGTGATTCGATATTATCCGGGGTAACGCTTCCCCCGTAGAGTATTCTGACCTCGCCTGCACCCTCTCTGTTTTTCTTTAGCCAGTCACGGATGCAGGCATGGGCCTCATTGGCCTGTTCCTTTGTGGCGGTCTTTCCCGTACCGATGGCCCAGATCGGCTCATAGGCTATTGTTATCCCGTCAAGCTGCACATCCTTCAGGGAGCCGGCGAGCTGTTGTTCGATCACCTCGAATGTCCTGTCTTCCTCCCTTTCCTGCAGGGACTCCCCGATGCAGAGGATTACATCCAGCCCGTTTTTCCCGGCTGTATGGATCTTTTTATTGACGATCTCGTCGGTCTCGGAAAAATACTGCCTTCTCTCCGAATGTCCTATGATAACCCACGTACAGCCCGAGGACAGGAGCATTACGGGAGATATCTCGCCTGTATATGCGCCCTTTTCCTCATAAAAGACATTCTGGGCTGCAAGACTGACACCGGATTTTTTCAGCAGCTTTGCTGCAACGCACAGCGAAGTGAAGGGCGGCGCAATCGCGATATCAACGCCCGTGACATCACTGACCATCGGGAGAAAGGAATTTATGAACTCCTCGGTCTCCTCAATGGTTTTGTTCATTTTCCAGTTTGCTGCTATAAAGGGCTTGCGCATACCGTATAATGTAGTTGAATACCTCCGTTAAAGTCAAGGGTTGGCGTTCGGTTACTGTACGGGCGGTCTCCCGATCGAGTAATATTTAAAGCCCATCCCGGCCAGTTTGGCGGGTTCGTAAATATTGCGGAGGTCGAAGAAGAAATCCCCCTTTGCAACCTTCCTGATCCTGTTGAAATCAAGGTTGCGGAACTGGTTCCACTCCGTGACTATGACAACGGCGTGGGCTCCTTTTGCAGCTTCATACGCGTCCCTGCAGTATGTTACGGCGGGCAGGTCTTTTTTTGCGTCTTTCATGGCCACAGGGTCATATGCCCTTACCTTCGCGCCGGCCTTCAGCAGCCTCCTGATGATGAACAGCGAAGGTGCGTCTCTCAGGTCATTGGTGTTGGGCTTGAATGAAAGGCCGAGGATGCAGATGGTCCTGTCGCTTAAATTCCCCAGGGTCTTTATTATCCCGGCTGCCGCTTTTTCTTTCTGGAATTCATTGGCCTTCACCGTGGCCTCGATGACCCTCAGGCCGACGTTGTGCTGTTTCCCTATCTGCAGGAGGGCGAGCGTGTCCTTCGGGAAACATGAACCGCCGTAACCCGGGCCTGCATGCAGGAACTTGGGGCCGATCCTCCGGTCGAGACCCATTGCTTTTGCCACTGTCTGAACATCCGCACCGACCCTCTCGCAGAGATTGGCGATTTCGTTGATAAACGAAATCTTGGTGGCGAGAAAGGCGTTTGATGCATACTTTATCAGCTCCGCTGTCTTGACGTCCGTGATCACAATCGGCGTCTCAATGAGATAGAGCGGCCTGTAGAGGTCCTTCATTATGGCGATCGCCTGGTTGCTCGATGCGCCGATGACGACCCTGTTGGGCCTCATGAAGTCCTCTATGCCCGCGCCTTCCCTGAGGAATTCGGGATTGGACACCACGTCGAAATCCACTTCTTCCCTGAGGTTTTCGGAGATGATCCGCCTGACTCTTTCACCCGTGCCGACCGGCACGGTGCTCTTGGTCACTATGACCTTGTAGCTTTTTATGTGTCTTGCAATCTCTTTTGAGACATCCTCGACATATTTCATTTCAGCGGAACCGTCCCCTCTCGGCGGCGTTCCGACCGCGATAAAGACGACGAGCGATGAATCCACCGCCTCGCCTATACTGGTGGTAAAATGTATGCGCCCGGCCCTGATGTTTCTCTGCAACAGTTCCTCGAGGCCCGGTTCATAGAATGATATCACGCCTTTTTTCATCAATCTGACTTTCTTTTCATCCTTGTCCACGCAGGTGACGTTCAGGCCGAATTCCGCAAAACACGCACCGGTGATCAATCCGACATAGCCGCTTCCGATAACGGAAATGTTCATCTTACCTCCTCAGGCGATTCAGTCCCCCCGGGATGCTCAGGGGCTTAATATTACTCAAGATTAAGATTAACATCGTATTTTAACATGATTATTCCGAAAATGCGTAACCCGCCGCGGCCCGATAGTCTGCCTCAACAAGCACGACCCTGAACTTGCCTATCTTCGCCTTGCTTGTAAACATCACTGGCATTCTCCTGTCGTCGTCAGTAAGCCAGATATGCATTTCACCCTTTCTGAGAAATATCCCTTCGGATTTCAGGAGAGGTTTTATCACTATCGTGCTGAACTCCCCCGCGGGAACACGCACCCTCTCTTTTCTCAATACCCTGACTTCTGTATTCCAGAGTTTTTCGTTGTCAAAGATGTCGATATATATCGACTGCCCGACCCTGATATCCCTCCCTGTCATTGCATAGAAGGCCGACAGGGGATCATGTGCGGGTTTCTCCAGCTCAAACTCGACTGTTTCCCCCTCAAGTACATTATTGAAAATCACCTTCTGGGGTTTGCCCTGGACCCTCGGGGCGAAGTCCGTGATTCTGTATCTCCTGTGTGTTCCTTCGCGGATATTCAGGGTGTAGTTTGCAGGGTAGCCGTCCGGATACAGAGTGCTTTGCGCCCTGTCGTCGACTTTATAGAACAGTGAAATAAACGCCGCTGATGTAGCCCGCGTTCTTACAACAGTGCCTTGGGGTGAGGCCGTATATTCCAGTACCGCCCTGCCGGCCCTGATCCCGGCCCAGTAGATGTAATACACGAATCTCGTGCCGGCCGGCTGAGCGGCATCCGCCTGATGCGGAAAGGGCACGGCGGGGACGGACAGGATTGCAATCAGAAGCAGGCCCGTGATGAACCCCGGATTTCTCACAGATATTCCTTTAATGCCTCAAAGACCCTGTCCACGCTTATCCCGGTCATGCAGGCAAGTTCGCTGCATGTTCTCCTGCGGCACGGACTGCACGAAACACCGGCCCTGATGACCCTCAGCCTGTTGTTTTCCTGCCACCTGTACGGGCCTGTCTTTACAGGGTCGGTCGGACCGAAGAGCGCTACAAGCGGCACATCCAGTGCCGCGGCAATATGCATGGAGCCTGTGTCATTGGTTACAACGGCCCTGGCCCCTCCTACCAGGGCGGTGAGTTCTTTCAGGCCGGTTTTGCCGCAGAGGTCCGTGATATTCCCCGGGGGCAGCGCATCTGTTATTTTCTGCGCCGTCTCCCTGTCCCCGCCGCTTCCGGAGATGACACACCGAAGCGGTATTCTTCTGATGAGCGAGGCAAAGTATCCGGCAGGCCATCTTTTTGACGGCCATCTCGCCGACGGGACTATAACCACATACCCATCCGTGTCTCCGAGCAGTCTTTTGACCCGGGCGGAGGCATCGCCGTCGATATGGAGGGGGAAGCCGGGTGTGCCGGCCCGTGCGCCCAGGGCCCGGGCGACCTCGAGGCACTTGTCCACTGCATGGGAGGCCTCATCTACCCGGACCCTTTTGTCATAGAAAAATCTGCTTCCCTCGCGTGCGTCTTCAAAACCGACTTTCAGGGCCGCTGGAGTGAAAAAGGCGATAAGCCCGCTTCTCAGGAGCCCCTGCAGATCGACCACGATATCATAGCTGTCCGCCCTTATGAGTTTCCTCAGCGAGTACAGCTCGGACAGGGTTTGCGGCAGTCTTCCGGGTTTTTTCCATGAATCCTTGTCAATAGTGATGAGCCTGTTGATAAGCGGGTTGTCCTCGAGGATTTTTTTCAGATTCCTGCTGATCACCCAGTCGACCCGTGATTCGGGGAACGAGTCCCTGACAGCCTTGAGAAAGGGCAGGGCATGGACGACATCACCCAGTGAACTGGGTTTTATGACGAGAATCTTCATTGAGATATTTTATCACAAAAGGTCCCGGGCGGACTGCCCGCCGGGCGAGGGTTTTATTCTGCTTAAGGTTAAGGCAATTCTGTATAATATAGAGACACCATGAACAGGTACGATGAATACGGATTGCAGAGACGGCGATACCTCGTGCCGTTTCTCCTTGTCCTGCTGGCGGCCTCGGGCATCTGGTGGTATGTCTCGCAGCCTGTGTCGCCCTACGACCCGGAGGCGCGGCCCCGGCCGGTCACTGCAAGGGGTGACCTTGCCGAAGACGAGAAGAATTCGATCGAGCTTTTCGAGGCCACTTCCTCCTCGGTGGTCTATATCACGAGCATAGAGCTGCGGAGGAGTCTGTTCAGCCTGAATGTCTATGAGATTCCGCAGGGGACAGGCTCGGGTTTTGTCTGGGACAAGAAAGGAAGGATAGTCACCAATTATCATGTCATCAGGGGCGCCAGCCGTCTCGAGGTCACGCTTGCCGACCATTCGACATGGAAGGCTGCAGTGGTCGGGGCTGCGCCTGACAAGGACATAGCAGTGCTCGCCATATCCGCTCCGCCGGATAAATTAAAGCCCATTATAATCGGAGAGTCTGCAAATCTCAAGGTCGGGCAGAAGGTCTTTGCCATAGGCAATCCCTTCGGCCTGGACCAGACCATGACCACGGGTATCGTAAGCGCCCTGGGCCGCGAGATCAAATCCGTTACAGGCAGGACGATCCAGGGAGTGATACAGACCGATGCAGCCATCAACCCCGGCAATTCCGGCGGGCCGCTCCTGGACAGCGCCGGGAGGCTGATAGGTGTCAACACGGCCATATACAGCCCTTCAGGCGCCAGCGCGGGCATCGGCTTTGCCGTGCCCGTGGATATAGTCAACAGGGTTGTGCCGGAGATTATCAGGTACGGCAGGGTGATCCGCCCGGGGCTCGGCGTGACAATAGCCAGTGACCGTATCGCAGAGCGCCTCGGGATCAGGGGTGTCCTGCTGATCAATATACAGCCGGGCAGCAGCGCCGAAAAGGCAGGGCTGAGGGGAACCCGCCGCGTGGGCGGTGAAATAGTACTCGGCGATATTATCGAGTCGGTCAACGGCAGGAAGGTGTATTCATATGACGACCTGCGGAATGAATTCGACAAGTACCGTGTCGGCGACGAAGTGACGCTGGGCATACGGCGCGGTGAGAGGTATATGCAGGTGAAGGTCAGGCTGGAACAGGTGGCGTAGGGCGGCCGGGGGTACAGTGAACCAGGCAATGTCTCCTGATAAAACGGTCTTTCAGACCCGCGGGCTTGTCAAGATTTATGATATGGGGGAGGTGAAGGTTCATGCCCTGCGGGGCGTGGACATGGAGATATATGCCGGCGAACTGGTCGTGCTGCTCGGTCCGTCCGGCAGCGGCAAGTCGACCCTGCTGAATATACTCGGGGGACTGGACACCGCCACAAAAGGACAGGTCACCTACCGCGGACAGGACCTCACCAACGCCACGGACCGTGAGCTTACGTACTACCGGCGTTTTTATGTGGGCTTTGTGTTCCAGTTCTATAACCTCATACCGAGCCTCACTGCATGGGAAAACGTTGCAGTGGTCACCGAGATAGCAGGTGACCCGATGGAGCCGGGTGAGGCCCTCCGGATCGTCGGCCTTGGAGAGCGGCTCAACCACTTCCCCGCCCAGTTGTCCGGCGGGGAGCAGCAGCGTGTTGCAATTGCGCGCGCAATTGCAAAAAAGCCCGCGGTGCTGCTCTGTGATGAACCTACAGGGGCGCTTGACTCGGCAACCGGCATCGTGGTGCTCGAGGTCCTCGAAAAGATCAACCGGGAGCTGGGGACAGCCACGGTGCTTATCACCCACAACGCCGATATAGCGGGGATGGCGGACCGTGTCATATACCTGAGTGACGGTCTCATATCAAGGGTGCGTATAAATGAACACAGGAAACCACCGGGAGAACTGCACTGGTAACGGGGCCGTTACGGCACTCCGCACCCACCACCGGCGATGGTTTAATGCGACTGTTCAGGTGAAAGAGACGCTATCGTGATGAAGACGATAGACCGCAAAGTCCTGCGCGACCTGTGGGGGATGAAAGGACAGGCCATTGCCATCGCCCTGGTGATCGCAAGCGGTGTTGCCACCTTTATCATGTCTGTCAGCACCATGCAGTCACTCCGCCTGACACAGGCGGCTTTTTACAGGGACTACCGCTTTGCCGACGTGTTCGCTTCGCTGAAACGCGCGCCCCGCAGGGTGCGGGGCCGCATCATCGCCATACCGGGAGTAGACCTTGTCCAGACCCGTGTGACCGCATCGGTGAATATCGACATCAGGGGATTCCCTGATCCTGTGACAGGGGATGTTTTTTCTCTCCCGGACACGGGTGAGCCACTGCTCAACAGGCTCTACCTGCGGCAGGGGAGGCCGGTCGAGCCTTTCAGGGACGACGAGGTTGTCATAGGCGAGGCATTTGCAGAGGCGCACGGGTTTGAGCCGGGGGATGAACTTGGAATTACCATCAACGGCAGGCGGAAGACATTCACTATTGTGGGCATCGCCCTGTCCCCCGAGCATATCTACCAGATGCCGCCTGGAGCCATGTTCCCCGACTTCAAGCGCTACGCTGTAATGTGGATGGGAAGGTCGGCGCTTGCAAACGCCTGTGACATGAAAGGCGCATTCAATGATGTTGCACTGACCCTCTCGGCCGGAGCTGATATCAATGACGTGATCGACCGTCTTGATGAAGTGCTCAGGCCCTACGGCGGGCTCGGCGCCTACGGCCGCAGGGACCAGCTTTCACACCGCTACCTTTCAGAGGAATTCAAACAGCTTGAACGCATGGCCGCCATATTCCCGGTGATCTTTCTCGGTGTGGCGGCGTTCCTTCTGAATGTGGTTGTAAGCAGGCTTGTCAGTATCCAGAGGGAGGAGATCGCGGTGCTCAAGGCATTCGGTTACGGCAATATCGACATAGGCATGCACTTTGTCAAGCTGATATCCCTGATCATACTCCTTGGAGTATCAGCCGGCATAGCCGGGGGGTACTGGCTGGGCCGGTACCTGAGCACTGTCTACATGGAGTTTTACCGATTTCCGTTCCTGAAATACGAGCTGAGGCCCGCCGTTGCCGTTGTTGCGGCGTTTGTAAGCGGAGGCGCTGCAATACTTGGCACGCTGCACGCTGTGCGCAGGGCCGCCCTCCTGCCTCCAGCCCGGGCCATGCGGCCCGAGGCGCCTGTAAGCTACAGGGAGACCCTTGCCGAGCGGCTCGGCCTTAAACGCATACTGTCACAGCCCGGCCGCATGATCGCAAGGCATATCGGGCGCAGGCCGGTCAGGTCGCTCCTTACTGTTACGGGCATGGCCTTTGCCGTCGCCATTATGATGGTGGGCAGATTCCAGGAGGATGCGCTGGACTATATGGTGGATATCCAGTTCGGGCTGTCGCAGCGGGAGGACCTTGCGGTCACTTTCGTCAAGCCGGCCTCAAGGAGGGCGCTGTATGAGCTTCAGCGCCTTGAAGGCGTGCAGCACGGCGAGATATTCAGGACAGTGCCTGCGCGCCTGCGTTTCCGCAACCGCAGTTACCGCATTGCCATACAGGGCCTGCAGAGGGGGGGCGATCTCCGCCGCCTGCTCGATGCGGATTTAAGGCCGGCGGAGCTCCCGCCCTCGGGCATTGTACTGACCGACTATCTCGGGGAGATGCTCGGCGTGCGTGAAGGTGACATGCTGACCGTCGAGGTCCTCGAGGGCAGCCGGCCTGTGGTGGATGTGCCCGTGGCGGCCCTTGTCAGCCAGTTTATCGGCGTTTCGGCCTACATGGACATCTCCGCTCTCAACCGTATCATGCATGAGGGCAATGCAATCTCCGGCGTGTATCTGTCGGCCGACCCGCTTTACCAGCCCGCCATATTTGCAAAACTCAAAGGCATGCCGGGGGTTGCCGGCACGGAGGTGAGGGAGAAGGCGATCAGGAATTTCTACGATACCATGGCGGAGACAATGCTTATATTTACTTTCATAAACACTCTCCTTGCGGGTATAATCGCCTTTGGGGTAGTATACAACAGCGCCAGGATAGCGCTTTCAGAGCGCGGCAGGGAACTGGCGAGCCTGCGCGTGCTGGGTTTCACAAAGGGGGAGATATCGTACATACTTCTCGGTGAACTCGGTGTGCTTGCGCTTGCCGCCGTGCCGGCCGGGTTTCTCATCGGCCGCGGCATGTGCGCTTATATAGCGGAAAGCCTGAAGACGGACCTGTACAGGGTGCCGCTCATTATAGAGATGAACACGTACGCCTTTGCAGCCGCAGTGGTCCTTGTGTCTGCATGCATCTCGGGCATTATCGTGCGGTACAGGCTGGACCGCCTGGACCTTATCGCGGTCCTGAAGACAAGGGAGTAAATCTTGATGTGGCATAAACAACAATAGTCTTATGCAACGGCAAGGTAATATGCAGGCGCTGTTACGAAGACGGATAGGGTTGTATATAATTGCCGCGGCGGTCATAGCCGCCCTCGTTTACGGGTTTATGCCCGGGCCGGTGCGTGTGGAGGCCGTCAGGGTGAAAAGGGGGCCTATGAGGGTCACGGTGGATGAAGAGGGCATGACCCGGGTTATCGACCGTTTCATCATATCCGCTCCGGTTGCGGGGTTTGCCCGCCGTATCAGCCTTGATGCGGGTGATGCCGTGAAAAAGGGAGAGACGGTTGCCGAACTGGAGCCCCTCAGGTCCCCCATGCTTGACCCGCGCAGCCGCGCCGGGGCCGCGGCGCGCGCAGCAGCGGCAAAGGCGGCGCTGGAGGCGGCAAAGGAGAAAGTACGCGCTGCAGAGGCGAGGGCGGGGCTTGCGAAAAAGGAACTTGAACGTTTAACCCGCCTGTTCAATGACAACCTCGTCACCCGCGAGCAGGTGGACAGGGCGGAGGCCGCCGCCCGCGAGGCGGATGCCGTGCTCCGCTCAGCCGTGTTTGCAGCAGACGTGGCGCGGTATAAAATGGAGGCGGTCCGTACTGCACTGGAATACTCCGGCGCCGTACCCGGCGGAAGACCTGGCGGGACACTCCTGATTAAATCGCCTGTAAGCGGCAGGGTGCTCAGGATACACCATAAAAGCGAAGGCGTGGTAAGGGAAGGGCAGGCACTGATAGAGATAGGAGACACCCGGGCCCTCGAGGTGGAGGTCGATGTGCTTTCAGCGGATGCCGTAAAGATCAGGCCCGGCACTCCCGTGATTTTCAAACGATGGGGCGGCGGGACGCCGCTTAAAGGCAGGGTCCGTGTGGTTGAACCCGCGGGATTCACCAGGGTATCCGCGCTCGGTGTCGAGGAACAGCGTACCCGCGTCATATCCGATATCGTCTCTCCCTATGAAGAATGGCGGCGGCTCGGGGATGCCTACCGCGTGGAGGCGGCCTTCATACTCTGGGAAGACGACAATGTGCTCCAGGTTCCGGCAAGCGCCCTGTTCCGCTACAAAGAGGGCTGGGCGGTATTTGTGTTTTCAGAAGGCAGGGCACGACTCCGGGAGGTGCGGACGGGCCACAGGAACGGATTGACCGCAGAGGTCGTATCAGGGCTTGCCGAAGGGGATATGGTAATCACTCACCCGGGCAGTTCGGTGAGGGACGGTATGCGCGTGCGGCTGCGCAGGTAGAGGGGACATCGATCCCGCGGGCGGGCAGCAACTGCAATCCGGCCCCTATGTATCCCTGAGGGCCTCTTTCAACTCCCCTGCAATCTTTCTGTTCATTCCCTTCAGCGATGCTATCTCCTCTATCGATGCCTTCCTGATTGCATCGATGCTCCCGAAGTGCCTCAGCAGGAGCAGCCGCCTTTTTTTGGCGATTCCCTTTACCTTTTCCAG
>WFVK01000382.1 GCA_015491705.1 Nitrospirota bacterium
CAGTAGACCCTGCAACAGGGGTACTTATAAGGCGTAAAACAGACCTCAGAATAATGGGAAGGAACCCTCTTACCATAAGGAGAACATACAGGACAAGGGACAACACCATCGGCCCGTTCGGCAGGGGCAGCAGCTTTAACTGGGGAGATACCATATACGTTATGCCCGGCAACAATCAGTCCGTAACAATGGTAACAGAGGCAGGCGCCCAATACATCTTCTCTCTGGGGCCCGATGGGTATTATACCAACACCACGAGACCATTCCTCAGGGGAGACAAGATAGTGCGCAACCCTGACGGCACACTAACAGAATACAGGAAGGACGGAAGTATAGTTATTTGCAATATCCAACCTGCCTTGCCGGCAGGCTCACCTGCCACCGCCGCCGAAACCGCCTGTCTCAAAGGCTCCCGGTGTGATATAATCAGGTATTCTCCCGGATTCATGATTTACCTGTGGAACTGTTAAGCGATCTGATAGACATAGCGGATGTAAAGCTCGTCATCGAGCTCGATGACGCGGACAAAGACCCGGACGGCATAACGTCCTCGTTTGTCTTTACGGACGAGATACGGCAGAGCGCCGACATCATCTTAAAGCGCATGTCCGGGGACAACGGCTGCGGGATTTTTCTTAAAGGCAACTACGGAAGCGGTAAGTCCCATTTCCTCTCCTACCTGTACCTCCTCCTGAAAAACAGGCTGCCCCTTCTTGAAGATCATCCCGGGCTGAAGGACAGGGATTTTAAAGCCGTCAAGGTATCGCTCGTAAAATACCCCGCATCCCGCTCCCTTGAAGATATTCTCCTTTCCGCATTCGGCCATGCGGCAAAGGTAATTGACAGGGAAAAGACATTCAGCGAGATAGTGGACAGGCATACCGTGCTGATCATCGACGAACTGTCCGAGTTTCTCAGGTCGAAGCCTTCGCCGTCTTCATTTTACGAAGACATCAGGTTTCTCCAGTTCTTAGGCGAGTTCTCTTTTCATAACCCCCTGTGGATCATCGCCTCTCTGCAGGAATGGATTGAGGAGACCGGCCATATCTCATCGAGCATCTTCAACAGGATAAAGGACAGGTATCCGCTCAGGATAAACCTGACATCCTCGCATATCGAAGACATTATAGACCGGAGGATCATTATCAAGAAGCCGGGGGCCGGGGAATCCATCAAAAAAATATTCTTTGAGCTTAAGAAATACTATCCCTACCTCCCGCTTAAATATGATGATTTCAAGAAGACCTATCCCCTCCATCCGTTCACCGTCAGATTCCTCTCCGGCCTGACGCCGGTATTCTCACAGCACCGCGGGGTCATACACTTTGTATTCAGCGAGGCGCACAGGATGCTTGACAGGCCCGCGGACGAGCTCATAACGCCCGACGCCATATTCGACCACTTTGAAGAGAGGATAAGGGAGATACCGGAATATTCCCCGTTTGCAAGGGTCGCAATATGATTACTACAGGGCGCGTATCAGCGAGATTCTTCCCCGCCCCCAACAGCAGGAGGCAGGCATTGCAGCGATCAAGATCATGGCGCTTGCCGAGATTTCCCCTGTTGAAAAGAGAAAGACGGCCCGCGGGATCGCCGAGATACTCCTGAAAAAGGTAAGCACCCTGACATCACAGATCAATTACGAATTCATAAAGGACGCCGTGCTTGAACCGCTCGTTGCACACCGGATGTACATAAACAGGGAAGGGGATGAATTCTTTATCGACCCGGGGGTGGACGAGGGGATCAGGATAAAGGCAAGGGTAAAGGCATTCCGCGAGCGCTTTGAAGACAGGGCATACCTGTTCACGGAGATATGCAGCCTGCTGAACCTCACATACCTGCCGCTTACGGATATCAGGCAGGGGAAGAAATACAGGTTCGTCTGGCAGAACAGCATGAGGGAGTGCACGGCCATGCTCTCGTTCCCCGGCAGGCTGAAAAGGGGCGATATAGAGAGGATGATCGAGGGTGTCGAAAAGAGGATCGACGGCTTTTTCATCATACTTCCGCCGTTCCCCGGGGATAATCAGTGGATATATTCACTGAAAGAGACCTTTTCAAATCCCCGTCTTTTATCCATCGTATTCTGGTCACCAAGGGGCTTCTCTGAAGAGGAGAGACAGTTTGTGGAGGAGTTCATCTCAAGATACAGGCTCATCAGGGAGTTCCCTCCCCTCGAAAACGAGGTGAAGAGGGACGAAGGCAGGTTCAGGGATATCATAACATCGGTGTATTACGAGGGAAAGATCGTTTACGGCACTGGCAGGGAACTGGAGGACCTCAGGGAGATCGGTTATCTCCCTCTCGACAAACTGATGTCCCATATCTTTGACTATCCCCTGTCCGAGCTTCACCCCGAGCATTACACGATTATGCCGAGGATAGAGTTTTTCTCCTCGCACCACCTGAACAGCCTCTTCACGGATTTTATAAAGCGGGGCAAGGTCACACTTCAGGAGGCCCGGAAGAAGGGGATCCTGCCTTACATAAAAGGGGTGCTTGAACCCATGGGCATAGTCAAAAAACGCGGCGGAAGCCTCATGGTCTCACTTGATGTTGAAAACACCCTCGTCTCCCACGTGCTGAACCTGGCATCACATGAAGACAGCCTCGAGGCGCTCAGGACAGCGCTGAAAAAGGGCAGGTGGGGCATGGGCGAAGAACAGATAAACATCCTCCTGTCGGCGTTTATCGCCTCGGGCCATCTCGTGCCGTCCGGCAGGGACGGCCCCCTTGAGCTCACCGACCTGCCGCAGCTTGCATCAGGGGTTGTCACCGGCCTCAGGACAGGCAGGACGATTTCGCCCGAACTGCTCGGGTATATTCACCACGGCAGCTTCATATGGGGCGATGTCGAGGACGTGCCCACACCCCTGACCCGGAAGGCAATGTGGAGAGAGGCGGCCGCGCTCATCCGCAAAGAGCGGAAGGTGATTGCGGAGGTCAACGGTTTCCTGAACAGATACAGCGATTATCCGGTCTTCAGAAAGGTCTCTGTTGACAATGCCCTGCTGAACAGGCTTTCAATGTTCCTTAACTCGCTGAGGCTATCTTCCCAGCCTGCGGAGGGCATTGAAAGCATACTGGCCTATCTGAAGGAAAACCCCGGCCTCGAGGATGAGCTTGGTTACCTTGAGAAGATACACACATTCTTTGCAGAACACTTCCAGTTAATAACCAAGTACTACCTGTACCTTACCCACCCTTCGCTCAGGCTCCCTGCCGGGGATGAGAATTGCCGGGAGATGAGGCAGGTGCTGCTGTCCAATATCGAGGAATACCTGAATTCATTCAACATTGAGTTCAATTCATTAAAGGAGAAGTGGGAAGAATTCTTTAATGCCTTTACAACCGCCTACAGGGATGGGCACAGCCGTTATTACACGTCCCCGGTCTTCGGCATAAGGGAAGAGATCGGGAAGAGCGCGGAAGGCAAGGTCCTCAGGCGGATATCGGAGACGGTCAGGTCCGTAACATTTGATCCGGACTGGTGGGCCCTGAAAAACGAGCTGGACAGAATGCCCGATGTGTGCAGGGAAGACCTGAATTACGAACTCTTCAATGCGCCCGTCTGCCGGTGCAGTTACAGGCTCGGCGATACCCCCCCGGAACCCGCTGATGACCCTGCCGGCAGGTGCAGACAGGGGATACTCGCCTTCCTTCAGGTACTGCAGGCTCCGGAAAACAGGGAAAAGCTCGAATCCTACGTGTTAAGCGCAGGCGACGCGGGAAGGGAGGACGTGGCGGAGAAGGTGTCCTCGGTGCTGAATCTCGACCTTTCAAAGGCGAATATGTCGCTGGTGCTGCCCCTGCTTACGGATGATGTCCTTGAGGAGATACACAGGGCATTCAAGGGCAGGTGGAAGATCAGGGAGGTCAGGAGCAGGGACTTTATCGACATGGTCAGGGGCAGGAGGCTCAGGCACAGTGAACTGAGCGCCCTTTTTTACCGGTGGGCCGGCAGGGATGATGACACGATTATCTGGGTCAGGGATGAAGATGAGCCGGCTGAGGGGCTTATTAAAGAGGAGCTGTCAAGGTACGGCACAGACGGAGAGCGGATATCAAACAGGATATTCGGAAAGGACTTCAGGAAGGCCGCTTACATAGTATACGGCGGAATGGTCTCAAGGGGTGAAAAGATCAGGGACCTCGAGAGCCGGCTGAGGGATGAGGGCAGGCTGGGTCTCTTCGAGGAGATACGGCTGTCTTCCTATTCAACGGGGGACCTCTTCCGGCTGCTTGATACCGAGAAAATAGACTACATGAAGAAGAGGCTCCGCACGGAATTGTTCCACAGGTTCCGGGGAAAGATCATCAGTGATGAAACGATAAAATCAACATCTGATGAAACCATGAGGGATATCCTCAGGGCAATCCTGATTGCAGGCAGGGAAGGAAGGTGTAACGGCGTGGAACTGTTTACCGAAGTCATAGCGCCGCTTCAGCTTTGCGTGGAGAAACTGCGCCACGGCAATATCGAGGCCGCAAAGGTCGACGACGATGTGATTGACAGGTTCAGGGAGAAACTGGACCAGCTCGCAGGGCGTTACGGCAGAGGGACTGGAGGGACGGGTCGGGTCATCGGCATCGAAGACGTCAGGGACACGATCAGAGGGGTGGTGGCGGTATTCGACGGATTGAGGTATGACCTGTGGGTAATGCTCAGGGAAGAACTCAGGCGGGGAGGATTCACCATCCGCGAGAAGCCTTTCAGGATTTCCGCTCCCTCGTCCACGGCCACGTTCAGGGAGGCGATGGGTATTGAAGAAAAGGGCGACATCAACGGCAGAAGCTACATATTGTACAAGTGGGCTGAGAGGGGAATCGGCAAGAGGGAGATGAAAAAGATTCTCAACTCCGGGGAAGACATCATATTCCTGCATTTCAATTTTATCGATACAAAGGTGCACAGTTCCACACTCAACCTTTACCCGCTTTTCATAAACATCAGGGCCGAGTTCACATCAGCCATTATGCCGCTGCTTAAGGATGTGGGGTCATTCTTCATCATGTCCGACCACGGCTTTACGGACAGAAACAGGATGAAGGACAGGTACAGCCACGGCGGCGACAGTGTATGGGAAACCATCCTGCCCTTTGCAGAGGTGCGCTGCGGATTTGAATCTGACAGAGCAGGAGGCCGTTGACCCCTGAGAAGATTAAACATGGGTTCACGCCGGCCTCTCCCGCCTGCGGCGATGTTTTTATGCAACCGTAAGTCAGCCGATAGAGTGACTGACCCGTCTTTTGTTATAATTGTCTACGCCGGATTATAAAATATATGCCTGTCCGAAATAGCAGCAATGCTGTAAGCCGGGGAGAGGTGAGGTGAGTGTTCAGGACATTAAAGTCAAGGATGCTTCTGTTAATGATCGCTCTGGTGGTGTTTACCTCCGCCACATTCATGCTTCTTGCCAGAAAAGAGGTTATAAATGCAATGTTCAATGCAGAGGAAGAGTCTGCAAGGAATGTCCTGAAGCTTGTGATGCTCCAGATACAGAGCGAATACAGTGACCTTGTCTATTACAGGAAATCCTCCCTCGGACTTCACAAGAAACATCTCAAAGACATAATAACCCTCCAGGAAACAGCCATACGCAAGCTCTACGAACGTGCACAGCAGGGAATGATTGATGAAGCGGAGGCAAAGAAGAGAATCCTTGATGAGCTGAGGTCTTACAGATTCGGCAATAACGACTATATATGGGTGTCCGACTACAACTCCGTGCTCATATCTCATCCTGACCCGAGGCTTTACGGCAGGGATTACTCCATGGTAAGGGATGTCAATGGCAAACTCATAGTGCCTCCCATGGTGGAGACAGCCAGAAAAAACGGAGAGGGCTATTATTCATACTGGTGGCGGAGACTGGGCTCTGAAAAACCCGTTGAGAAACTGGCCTATGTGAAACTCTTTCCTGAATGGAAGTGGGTGCTCGGCACAGGGGTCTATATAGATGACATAGAGCAGGAGGCGGCCCGCAAGCTTGAGGCAATGCTCCAGAACCTGAGGAAGACCCTTGCAAAGGTCAGGGTTGCAAAGACAGGCTATATATTCGTGTTCAACGGACGGAAGAAGATACTCATCCATCCGGTACTGGCGGGGCAGGATGTGTCGAAACTGAAAAATCCCGTAACCGGCACTTATATGATCGATGACCTCATAAAGGCAGCGGAGGAGCCCGATGTGCCGCTGGAGTATCTCTGGGACAGGCCTGACGACAGGGGCCATTATATATACCCCAAGGAATCCTATGTAGCCTATTTCAAGCCCCTTGACTGGTATGTAGCCTCATCCGTGTACAAGGACGAGATAGAGGCCCCGGCCTACAGGCTCGCCCGGCAGATTCTCTATACATCGCTGCTGCTGCTCGCCGTTGCCGCGGCGCTGTCGATTGTCTTCAGCGAGACCATGAGCAGGCCGTTGAGGGGGCTTGTTTCCCTGATGAAGGAGATACACCGTAAAGGCTTTACATACAGGAAAGTTGAGACCGGCGGGCCTGCTGAAATCAGGGAGCTCGGCAATATCTTCAATACAATGATCGATTCCCTGGAGAAGGCGCAGGGCGAACTTGAGGAAAAGGTGAGAGAGCGCACCGCGGAACTGTCCCGTTCAAACGAGCTTCTGATGCAGGAGATATCGGAAAGGAAGAAGGCCGAGGAAGAGGCCCAGGCTGCCAGGGAGGCCTCTGAGACGGCAAACAGGGCAAAGAGCGAGTTCCTTGCCACCATGAGCCATGAGATAAGGACACCGATGAATGCCATCATCGGTATGGCGGACCTCCTCAGGGATACGAATCTTACCGGTGAACAGGCCGAGTATGTGGAGATATTCAGAAACGCCGGGGAAAACCTCCTGCAACTGATAAATGATATACTTGAC
>WFVK01000383.1 GCA_015491705.1 Nitrospirota bacterium
AGGAAGTAACGGGGAGTGAAATTGCAAAAGAGGTTGATATGCGTGCTGAATATTTCCTCAAGGAATCGCAGATAAAGCTTTTCCGCCGGGCTCTCCGGCATGCGGGCGATGGTGTTATGCAACTGTAAGGTAAAGATAATATGTGGAGGTAAATAATGGCCAGGCAGACAGAAGACTATGAAAAACTGTCGGTTGCTGAAACACTCACAACTCTGCATTCGGACAAAGATAAGGGGCTTGCATCAGGTGAGGCTGCAAAAAGATTAGAGCAATACGGCTATAACGAAATCCCCGAAAAAGAAGAGTCTACATTCCACAGGATATTCAGGAGGTTCTGGGGACCTATCCCGGGGATGATAGAGGTTGCCGCCCTGCTTTCCGCGGTTGTCCGCAGGTGGGAGGATTTCATTATAATAATGATCCTTCTCTTCACCAATGCATTCATAGACTTCTGGCAGGAGTCAAAGGCATTAAACGCCCTGAAGGTATTAAAGGAAAAGCTGGCGAAAAACGCCCTCGTGCTGCGGGACGGCATATTCCGGACAATAGAGGCAAGGGAGCTTGTGCCGGGGGACATTATAAAGATAAAGATCGGCGATCTCATCCCCGCGGACCTGAAGCTCATTGAGGGCGAGTTCATCCAGGCCGACCAGTCCGCCCTGACCGGCGAGTCACTGCCTGTCACCAAGGGCCCCGGGGACATAGCGTATTCCAACTCCATCGTAAAACAGGGGGAGATGACGGCGGTGGTCATCAACACCGCACTGAATACCTTCTTCGGTAAAACCGTCGCCCTTGTCGCAAGGGCGCAGAGAGAGGAAAAGAGCCATTTCCAGAAAGCCGTTATCCACATAGGCAACTACCTGATCTACATTACCATATTCCTTGCCGCCATTATCCTGATAACCGCCATGTTCCGGCATGAGGACATGATAGAGATACTGAGATTCACCCTTGTCCTGACCGTGGCCGCAATCCCCGTGGCCCTGCCCGCGGTGCTGTCCGTAACAATGGCGGTCGGGGCCATGAACCTGGCAAAGAAACAGGCGATTGTAAGCCGGCTTGTTGCAATAGAGGAGCTGGCGGGGGTCGATGTATTGTGTTCCGACAAGACCGGCACATTGACACAGAACAGGATGACCGTCTCGGAGCCCGTTGCCTTTAGCGGGCACACGGTTGAAGAACTGATGCTCTACGCTGCCCTGTCATCAAGGGAAGAGAACATGGACCCCATAGAGATACCAATATTCGAGTATCTGCAGAAGACGGGAAAGGCCGGAGAGTTAAAACAATATCAACAGTTAAATTTCATGCCCTTTGACCCTGTGGGCAAGAGGACGGAGGCGACCGTGAAGTCGGGCGATAAAACCCTCGTGGTCACCAAGGGCGCATCACAGGTGATACTGGAGCTGTGCGGGGACAGCGCGGCCGGGCAGGAGATTTTAAAAAAGGTGGAGGAGCTTGCAGCCAGGGGCTTCAGGACACTGGGTGTTGCAGTAAAACATCAGGGTGACAAACACTTTGACTTCACCGGCCTGGTTCCGCTCTTTGACCCGCCGCGGGAGGACTCCAGGGAAACGATAGAGGAGGCCGGGAAACTCGGCGTGAACATCAAGATGGTCACGGGCGACAACGTCGCCATAGCCAGGCACATAGCCGGCATCCTCGGTATAGGGGAAAACATAGCGGACGCCAGGGAGCTCAAGGGGGCAAGCAATAAGGAGCTTGTAATTCTGGCCGAGATACTGGCAAAGGCGATATATGAAAAGCTGGCCGGCAGTGCATCCGCTGAGGAGGCAGGGAGGTTTGCAAGGGGCATAGTGAAGCGCATTGAAAAGGAGTTTGAAAAGATAGAGCTGCCCAAGGGATATGTAAAGAGGCATGAATCAGAAATCATAGAGGTGATAGAAAACAGCGACGGCTTTGCGCAGGTCTTTCCCGAGGACAAATACCTGATCGTCGACAAGCTCCAGAAGGCCGGATACATTGTCGGAATGACGGGCGACGGCGTCAATGATGCCCCGGCCTTAAAAAAGGCGGATGCCGGCATAGCGGTCTCAGGGGCCACGGATGCGGCAAGGGCTGCCGCCGATCTCGTGCTGCTGGCACCGGGGCTGTCCGTGATCGTGGATGCAATAAAGGGCGCAAGGGTCACATTCGAGAGGATGAAGAGCTACAGCGTCTACAGGATAGCCGAGACGATCAGGGTCATTCTCTTCATGACGGCCTCGATAGTGATATTCAACTTCTATCCGGTTACAGCTATCATGATTATCATCCTGGCCTTTCTGAACGACCTGCCCATACTGGCAATCGCCTATGACAATACAAAGGTGGACAACAGGCCCGTGAGGTGGAACATGGTGGAAGTAATGGGCATATCCACGGTTCTCGGGGTGCTTGGAGTGATTTCGAGTTTCGGAATATTCTATATAGCCGAAGAATACATGCGCCTTTCGGCGCCGGTTGTTCAGAGCTTTATATTCCTGAAGCTGGCCGTGGCCGGGCATCTGACAATATTCATCACCCGCACCGAGAAGCGTTTCTGGCAGAGGCCGTATCCTTCCCCCGTACTGCTCTGGGCAGCGGTTGTTACAAAGATACTTGCGACCCTGTTTGTGGTATACGGCTGGTTTGTCTCACCGATAGGCTGGAGGTACGCCCTGCTGGTGTGGGGATATGCACTTGCATGGTTTGTAATCAACGATTTTGTGAAAGTCTGGACATACAGGCTGCTGCGGAGGGATAA